>NZ_JACHIG010000017.1 GCF_014203095.1 Prosthecobacter vanneervenii
CTCTGCGTCGCCAAAATGCCGCGCCATGGTTCTTTGCTTCCCGCTCGAAAGCACTCCCAGTGCCGAACACTACTGGCAGGAGTGCCCATCGTACTTTAATCGAGGCGCACGGCGGCGCAGACGGCGGCGAGGACGCGGCTCAGGTTGGCGACGCCGCCGGGTTCGTCGAAGCCGTTGCCGAGCTTGGGCTGCCAGGTGTCGCGGCTGTGATCCTGTTCGGGCTGGGGAATGAGGGTGAGCTTGGGATCGTACTGGCCGTCTTTGCCGCCGAGCTTGTAGATGACGAGATCGAGCGAGGGAACGATGTAGAGGCAGAAGCCACCGGCGCCGGATTTCCAGAAGGCGTCCTTGGGCACACCGGCGACGTGGCCGTCTTCGTTGTGCTCAAACTGGAGGGAGAAGGGCGTGTGCGGATTGTAGGGGCTCCAGGTCTGGCATTTTTTGATGTAGTCGGCAGGCACGAGCTGCTTGTCCTTCCACTTGCCGCCGTGGGCGAGGCAGTAGCCCATGCGCAGGGCATCGGTGGCATGCAGGGCGGTGCTGCCCGCGCCGTTGGCGTGGGGCATCACGTAGTCGCCACGGTGCAGGCAGTAGTCCCAGGCGCCCCAGCCCTGGGGCTTGGCGAGGCGGGTGTCGATGTAGTCCTTGAGCTCCATGCCGGTGACGTGGCGGAGCACGATGCTGGCGATGTGCGGGGAGGGAGAAGAGTAGGAGTAGCCTGCGCCGGGATCGATCCAGAGCGGGACATTGAGGGAGGACTTGTCGAGGTCACGGATGTTCTGGCCCGGCACGGGCTTGAGCGGGCGGGTTTTGGGATCGCCCTTCACATAGCCGCTGGGGGTCTGGCCTTCGCCCCAGTAGCCGGCGGTCATGCAGAGCAGTTGTCCCAGGTTGATGTCGGCTTTGCGCGGATCATTGAGGGGGAAGGCTTCGGGCAGGTACTGCTCGGTGAAGACCTTGGTATCGAGGCCCTGGGGGATCTTATCTTTGAACTCATGGAGCATGATGCCGCAGGCAATGCTGCAGAAGGCCTTGCCGGTGGAGGCCATGTCGGGATTGCAGTTGCGGCTGGCGCGGCCGAAGTACTTTTCAAAGACGAGGTAGCCTTTGTGCACGACGAGGAGGCCGCCGTGGGCGGTGGCGCGCTCGGAGAGAATATAGGCGGGCTCGATCTTGCTGAGGTCCATGCCGGCGAGATCGCGGCATTGCTTCTCCGTCTTGGCCTCGCGCCAGCCGCCTTCGCTGTCGGGCGGCGGGAAGTAGGTGTCTGCGGCGGCGGCGTGCAGAGATACAGCGGCGAGTGCGAGGGCGGTCAGGATGCGGGAGCTCATGGTGGTGCCGCACCATGAAATGCCCGGCGTGCTCTGGCGAGCGTGATTTTGACGGAGCCTGCAGAAAGCGCGGAGAGCCGGGCGTGCCGGGGCGCGCTACTCGGCGTGCGGGAGGTCCCAGGCTTTGAGCCAGCTGACGGCGGTGCGGGTGTAGCCTTTTTTGAGCAGGCGCTGCTCCATGTCTCCGAGGTGGGCGGCACCGTAGAAGATGGCGAGGTTCTTTTTGCCGATGGCGATCTCGTTGTCGAGGACGCGGAGTGCGAACTTGTTGCGCTCGCCGACGATGACGGTGCCGTCTCCGGATTCGATGCCTGCCATGATGTCCTCGACGGAGTCGAACTCGCGTGCGATCATGCGCTTGAGCTCGGTGCTGCTGTCTTTGACGGTGAAGACCTTGAGGAAGGAGGCGAAGCCGGAGGCGGTGGAGCTGCCGCCGCGTTTTTCATTGGCGGCCTCCTGGGCCTTCATGGCCTTGAGGTAGAGGGAGAAGAAGCTCTCCTGCTTGCGGGTCTGGGTGTCGGAGAACTGGGAGAGGTCCATGTCTGCATGGACGAAATTGGTGGCGCGGTAGTCGATGCCTTCGAGCTGGCCGTGGAGCTTGAGGGCGTCCCGCATCATGGTCTGGAGCTGGCCGACCCACTGGATTTTGGAGGCCTCCTGCTTCACCTCGGGATCATCGCGGTCTTCAAAGGCGGGACCGACGAGCTCATAGAGGACGGCGTCGTATTTTTTGAAGCGGAGATTGAGGCCTTCGAAGTAGGCCTTGTCCGCGATGTGGATGGCCCCGACGAGGTCCACCTTGACCTTTTGCGGAGATTCGTAGCTCATCACCGCCGTCTGGAGGCTGTCGGTTTTGGCCTCTTCGACAAAGCGGATGAAGTTGGTGGGCTCTTCCGCCGCTGCTGCGTGCAGCGTGGTGAAGGCCAGCACGGCAGGCAGCAGGAGGAGCTTTTTCATGGCCGGAGAGGCGGCGGGTGGAGAAGGGACGGACGGAGGGGCGAGACTGGTATAGACCGGGCTCAGCCCTGGGTGTTGAAGATACGGCCAAAAAAAGCCTTCATCTCCTCCCAGGAGGCCTTGTCTGCGGCCTCGTTGTAGGCGGCGCCCTTGCTGTTGTCGTTGCCGGCGGCCTTCTGGGTGAAGGAGTGCACAGCACCGGGGTAGCTGACGAGCTTGTAGTCCACCTTGGCGTCCTTCATCTCCTGCTCAAAGGCGGCGATGTCCTTGGCGGGCACGAAGGGGTCGTCGGCTCCGTGGAGGATGAGTACCTTGCCCTTGATGTTTTTGCCGTCGGCGGGATTGGGGGAGTCGAGGCCGCCGTGGAAGCTGACGATGCCTTTGATAAGAGCGCCGGTGCGGGCAAGCTCGATGACGCCGGTGCCGCCAAAGCAGTAGCCAATGGCTGCGACCTTGGAGACGTCGGTGTGGGCGTCCTTGTTGAGCACTTCCAGGGCGGAGAGCATGCGCTCGCGGTAGAGCTTGCGGTCAGTCTTGTACTTGCCGGCCTCCTTGCCAGCGGCAGGGGGCTGGGGGCGGATGCCTTTGCCATAGATGTCTGCGGCAAAGACGTTGTAGCCCAGCTCCGCGAGCATGCGGGCACGCATTTTCTCGTTGTCGCTGAGGCCGGTCCACTGGTGGATGATGAGGATGGAGGGGAGCTTGCCGGTTTTGGCAGAGTCCACGACGTGGAGGCCCTCGCAGAGGGTGTCTCCGGACTTGTATTCGACGACGGTTTCCTGGATCTCGGCGTGGAGCAAGCTGGTGGAAAGGAGGAGGGAGGAGATGAAAAGCAGAGCGCGGTTGGTTTTCATGGTTTGTGCGCAGTGTAAGCAGCGGGAAGCGAGTTTTCCAACTCGTTTCCCGCAAGAACTCTTGTGACGATTTTACTTGAGTTCCTGGATGCGGATATTTTTCCACATCACTTCCTTGCCCACGGCTTCCTTCTTTTTGCCGATGCCGTGCACCTGAAGGGCGATGACGCCTTCGGCGGTCATGTCGTCGGTGAAGTCGGCGGCGGGGACGCCATTGATGAAGGTCTTGATGCTGGAGCCGCGGCACTCGATGCGGGCCTGGTTCCACTCTCCCTGCTTGAAGGCCTTGCGGGCGGCTTCGTTGTTTTTGAGGTCAAAGAGCCAGCCGCGGCGGCCTTCATCATAGACGCCGCCGGTGAAGGCGCGGGGGCTGGGGTCGATTTCAAACTGGTAGCCGTGGACGCGGTCGGCGGGGAATTTCTTCTTTTTGCCAGCGATCTCGACTTCGGTTTCCTGGGTGTAGTAGTTGCTGCGGAACTGGATGCCGGAGTTCATGGAAGGATCGACCTTGAACTCGAGTTCGAGGATGAAATTGGCGTATTTTTTGGCGGTGCAGAGGAAGGAGTTGCCGGTGTCGGGGACGGTCTTGCCGACGACGGCGCCGTTTTCCACGCGGTATTCGGCCTTGCCGCTGTGCTGCTCCCATCCGGCGAGGGTCTTGCCGTCAAAGAGGGGGACGAAGGCGTCTTCGGCGCGCAGGGCGGAGGAGAGGGAGACGAGGGCGGCGGCAAGGGAAAGCAGGCGGTGGGTCATAGGAGCGATTTTAAACGGGGGGGAACGAGGGGTCTTTCTGCCCATGTTTTGGACGTGCATGGTGCCGTGCCCGTCAGGGTTGGTGGGCTAGATAAGCGCAATTTAAGACCGTATTTATTTGCTGATCAGACCAGATAAGGGGGATATTTAGTGATATGTAGGCCGTTTATCCCAGCCAGTTTCTGCCAACATCGAATGGAGAACTTTTGCTCAAACACTGGTGGAACCAGCCGCTTCTGATGAAAAAACCGCTCCCGAAAAACCCGATCAACAGCTCCCTGCAAATACGGCTGGCGAGCATTGCGATTCTGGGGCTTTTGATCGCTTTGTCTGCGGTGGCGTATTACAGCGGACGTCGAGTGGAGCGCGACAGCAACCTGATCGCGCAAGATGCGGTGCCGGGAACGATCCACGCGCACTACATGCGGATGGCGATCTCCCGGAACGTGGGCTGGGTGCTGGTGGCGGCCTCGGCGCAGACAACGGAGACGCGGGATGCCGCCTTGAAAGTGGTGCATGAGGCGGAAGAGAAGTTTGCCGATGAATTCAAAAAGTACCAAGCCACCATCAAGCTGAATCCGAAGGAGGACCATGCACTGCTGGAGCAGGTGAAGGAAAAGTCTGCGGTGTTTTTTGAAAAACGGCGGGCTTATGAAGCCTTGATTTTCAAAGGCGACCGGGATGCCAACGCCGCCTTTATGGAGCGTGAGCTGCTGCCGGTTTTCCTGCCAGCCATCACTGCAGCGGAGGATCTGATCAAATACAACCACGCCAACTGCTTTGGTTTTGCGAACTCGATCTATCGAAGCGTCAGTGATCTCTATCTGGCCGTGGCCGTGGTGGTGGGGCTGGCGCTGGCGTGCACGGCGGTGCTGGTGTTCAATCTGACCACCCGGCGCAACGAGCTGACGGAACTTCAGGAGAACGAGGAGAAGTTTTTCAAAGCGTTCAAGTCGAACCCCAGCGGGATCGCCATCACGGAGCTGGAGACGGGGAAATTTATCGAGGTGAACGACAGCTACTGCCGGATCATCGGGTATTCGCCACATGAGGTGATCGGGCATACGTCATTGGAGCTGGGGATCTGGGAAGATTCCAGCGCGCGGAGCCGGATGTTTGCGCCGCTTTTTCATGGGGGCTCCCTGCGTGACATGGAGATGAACGCGATCATGAAAGGCGGGGGGCGGAAGGCGGTGAATGTGAACTCGGACCCCATCGAGCTGGGCGGGAGGAGGTGCGTGATCTCATCGGTGGTGGACATCACGGAACGCAAGCAGCTGCAGACCCAGCAGGCGCAGCTGGCATCCATCGTGGAATCCTCTGAAGACGCGATCATCGGCAAGACGCTGGAGGGCGTCATCACGAGCTGGAACCGTGGTGCGGAGAGGATTTTTGGCTACAAGGCGGAGGAGGTGATGGGGCAGACGCTGCTGATGCTGTTTCCGCCAGAGAGACGGCATGAGGAGGAGATGATTTTGGCGCGGATCTCGCGCGGGGAGACGGTGCAGCATTTTGAGACGGTGCGCGTGCGCAAAGACGGGCAGCGGATTTTCATCTCGGCCACGATTTCGCCGTTGAGAGACAGCGATGGGAAGGTGACGGGGGCATCGAAGATCGCGCGAGACATCACGGCGCAGAAGCAGGCGGATGAGGCGCTGAGGGAAGGAGAGGCGCGCATTCGCGGCCTGGGGGACAACCTGCCCAGCGGGATGATGTACCAGCTGGACATGGGTAAAGAGGGGAAGGAGCGGAGGTTTACGTATGTGAGCGCCGGGGTGGAGAAACTGCACGAGGTCTCAGCCGAAGAGGTGCTGCGGGATGCGCAGGTGATGTATGGGCAGGTGGCCAAGGTGGACTTAACGAAGGCAATGGCGCTGGAGGCCGAGGCCCTGGCCGCCATGAAGCCTTTCAGGGCGGAGCTGCGCATGCAGATGCCGTCTGGAGCAATGAGGTGGAGCCTCTTTACCTCAGCACCGCGCCGTGCGGCCAACGGGCATGTGCTGTGGGACGGGATCGAGCTGGACATCACGGCGCAAAAGGAGGCTGACGAGATCCTGCGGCAGAAGCAGGAGCAACTGGTGCAGGCGATGGAGGTGGCGAAGCTGGCGCACTGGGAGTTTGACGTGGTGAGGAACATCGTCACGGCAGACGAGCATCTTTTCCAGATGCTGGGCACGACCTCCGAACAGGAAGGCGGGAACTCCATGCCACCTGAAGAGCATATACGGAGATTTGTGCATCCCGAGGATGCAGGGATCGTGGCGGCCGAGGTGGCTGGTGGAGTGGCGACGACCGACCCAAACTTTGCGCGGGAGTTTGAGCACCGGATCATCCGCAAGGATGGCGTGGAGCGTGCGATGCTGGTGCGCTGCCGGATCCTGATGGGAGAGGGGGGGAGAACGGGCAAGATCCTGGGGACGACGCAGGACATCACGGAGCAGAAGCAGGCTGAGCTGAAGATCCGGCAGCTGAACCGGATCTATGCGGTGCTGAGCGCGATCAACAAGATCATCGTGCATGAGAAAGAGCCGCAGGCGATGCTGACCAAGGCGTGCGAGATCGCGGTGGAGACGGGGGGCTTCCGGATGGCCTGGGTGGGAATGCATGACAGCGCCGCCAACAAGCTGAAGCCGGTGGCCTCCGCTGGCGTGGTGGAAGGGTATCTGGATCAGATCAACATCGACCTGAACGACAGTGTGCGGAGCTGCGGCCCGACGGGGCGGTGCTTCCAGACCGGGGAGCATACGGTGTGCAATGACATCGCCCAAGATGAGCGCTTGATGCCGTGGCGCGAGGCGATGGTGAATCGAGGGTACCGCTCGCTGGCCAGCTTTCCGCTGAAGACTGGCGAGAAGATGCGAGGTGTCTTCGCGCTTTATTCGGAGGAGAAGGCCTTTTTCAATGAGCAGGAGATGCTGCTGCTGGACGAGCTGGCGATGGACATCAGCTTTGCGCTGGAGGTGGGGGAGGACAATGCGCTGAGGCGGCAGGCGGAGCAGGAGCTGCGGTGGCGGACGGCCTTCTTTGAAGCGCAGGTGTACTCCGCGATCGACGGCATCCTGGTGGTGGACAGCACGGGGAGAAAGCTGCTGCAGAACCGCCGGATGAACGAGCTGTGGAAGATCCCGCCGCACATCGCGGATGATCCGGATGACGCGCCGCAGTTTCAGTTTGTGGTGGGGCGTGTGAAGGATCCGGAATATTTTGTGCAGAAGTCGGCGCATCTGAACGCGAACCCTGACGAGTCCAGCAGCGATGTGATCGAGCTGGTGGACGGCACCCTGCTGGAGAGGTACTCCGCGCCGGTGCGCGGGCGTGACGGCACGTACTACGGGCGTGTGTGGACCTTTCACGACATCACGGAGAAGAAGAAGCTGGAGCAGCAGTTTCTGCGGGCGCAGCGGATGGAGAGCATTGGGACGCTGGCCAGCGGCGTGGCGCATGACCTGAACAACATCCTGACGCCGATCATGATGTCTGTGGCGATGCTGCGGATGCCGATGCCGGATGAGAGGAGAGGGAAGCTGTGCGACACGATCGAAACGAGTGCGCAGCGCGGCGCGCAAATCATCAAGCAGGTGCTGACCTTTGGGCGCGGCTATGAGGGCGAGAAGCAGCCGCTGATGGTGGGGACGCTGATCCAGGAGATGGAGCAGATGATCCGAAGCACCTTCCCGAAAAACATCCGGCTGGAGACCGAGTGTGCGCCGGACCTGCGGATGGTGCTGGGGGACGCCACGCAAATGCACCAAGTGCTGCTGAACCTGTGCGTGAATGCGCGCGATGCCATGCCGGATGGCGGGAGGCTGCGGCTGAGCGCGGCGAACCTGGACATCGACGTCAGCTTTGCGAGCATGCTGCCGGAACTGACGCCGGGTGCCTATGTGCTGGTGAAGGTGAGCGATTCAGGCTGCGGCATGCCACAGGAAGTTATCGAGCGCATTTTTGACCCGTTTTTCACCACCAAGGGGCTGGGCAAGGGCTCGGGGCTGGGGCTTTCTACGGTGCATGGCATCGTGAAGAGCCACGGTGGCATGCTCAAGGTGGAGAGCACCCAAGGGGAGGGGACGACCTTCCAGATCTATCTGCCAGCGGATGTGCAGCAGGAGGAAAAGGCAGATGCCGTAGCAGACACCGCACCGCCTGCCGGCCACGGTGAGCTGGTGCTGGTGGTGGATGACGAGCCTGTGATCACGAACGCGGCGAGGGCGGTGCTGGAGGCCCATGGCTACCGTGTGCTGGTGGCCAAAGACGGGGTGGAGGGCATCGACACCTTTTCAAAAAACATGAACGAGGTGGCCGTGGTGCTGACGGATGTGATGATGCCGGTGATGGATGGCGTGCTCTTTGTGCGGACGCTGCGGAAGCTGAGCCCGAAGGTGCCGGTGATCGCCTCCACGGGGGTGGCGGAGGCAGGGCATCTGGACCAGTTGAGTGCGCTGCGCGTGGAGCATGTGCTGTGCAAGCCGTACAATGCCTCCACGCTCCTGCACACGATCCACGGGGTGCTGCACCCTGCGGCCTAGGCGGAGCTGTGGATTGCCGGGGGGTGAATCAAGAAAAGGCACGCGGGGGTCACAAAGGATGTCCGGTTTTGGCTCGCACTGCGGGATGAATCCGCTACAAGATCGGCAACCGGTCTCCCCATTTCCCAACCCCAACCATGAAGCGCTACTCTCTCGGAATCGACTACGGCACGAACTCCTGCCGCTCCCTGCTCATCGACCTCGACAACGGTGCGGAGGTGGGATCGACGGTTTTTAATTATCCGAGCGGGGAGATGGGCATCCTGCTGGACGAGAAGAATCCGCATGTGGCGAGGCAGAATCCGCAGGACTACCTGGACGGGCTGGAGGCGGTGACGCGCGGTGCGCTGCAGCAGGCGCGGGAGAAGGTGCCGGGCTTTGATGCGGCGCAGGTGGTGGGCATCGGCATCGACACGACCGGGAGCACGCCCATCCCGGTGAACAAGGAAGGCACGCCGCTGGGGCTGCTGCCGGAATTTAAAAACAACCTGAACGCGATGGTGTGGCTGTGGAAGGACCACACGGGCTACGCGGAGGCGGCGGAGATCACGAAGCTGGCGCATGAGATGCGGCCCAACATCATCGCCAAGTGCGGGGGCATCTACTCCAGCGAGTGGTGGTGGAGCAAGATCCTGCGGCTGCGCCGTGCGGACCCGGCGGTGTTTGCGGCGGCGTACAGTTTTGTGGAGCACTGCGACTGGATCCCTGCGGTGCTGACGGGGAACACGGACCCGCTGACGCTGAAGCGCGGCGTGTGCAGCGCGGGACACAAGGCGATGTACAGCGCGGAGTGGGGCGGGCTGCCGGACAAGGAGTTTCTGGCGAAGCTGGACCCGGCGCTGGCGGACCTGCGCGACCGTTTGTATGAGGTGGCCCATACTGCGGATGTGAAGGCGGGAGATCTGTGCGCGGAGTGGGCGCAGCGGCTGGGGCTGAAGGCGGGAATCGCCGTGAGTGTGGGTGCCTTTGATGCGCACATGGGCGCGGTGGGCGCGGGGATCAAGGAGGGGACGCTGGTGAAGATTTTGGGCACGAGCACGTGCGATCTCATGATCGCGCCGACAAGCAAGCCGCTGGCGGACGTGCCGGGCGTTTGCGGCATTGTGAATGGATCGGTGCTGCCGGGGTATTACGGGATCGAGGCCGGGCAGAGCGCGGTGGGGGACATCTTCCTGTGGTTTGTGAATCACCTGGTGCCGGACAGCTACGGTGCGAGTGTGGGCGAGAAGTTTGTGAACATGGAGAAGGCGATGGCGGGCCAGAAGCCCGGAGCCACCGGCTTGCTGGCGCTGGACTGGAACAACGGCAACCGCACGATCCTGGTGGATGTGCGGCTGACCGGGCTGCTGCTGGGCCAGACGCTGCACACGGAGGCGCATGAGATCTACCGCGCCTACATTGAAGCGACGGCCTTTGGCGCGCTGACGATCATCAAGCGCGTGGAGGAGTACGGCGTGAAGGTGGAGGAGGTGATCAACACGGGCGGGCTGTCCATCAAGAACGCGACGCTGATGCAGTGCTACGCGGACATCATCGGCAAGCCGATGAAGGTGAGCCAGAGCGAGCAGACCTGCGCGCTGGGCGCGGCGATCTTTGGCGCGGCTGCGGCTGGTGCCGGTGAAGTGGGCGCGCTGCAGGCGAAGGTGACGGCCACGCGCGAGAAGGTGTATTACCCGATCCCGGAAAATCAGGCGGTGTATGCAGAGCTGTATGCGCTGTATCGCACGCTGCACGATGCCTTTGGCACGGCGGAGTGGAGCGGGAAGATCAATCATGTGATGAAGGATCTGCTGGATATCCGGGCGCGGCAGAGCTGAGGTGGGGGCTTGTCTTTGAGCCAAGCCCGGCTAGACTTCTGCAGTGGAAACAGAAACCCTGGCCCGCAAACTTGGCACCACGACGCACCTTTCTCCGCTGCTGATGAAGGCGCGGAGGCTGGGGGTGCGTGTGCCCGAGGATCTGCGTACGCTGGCTGTGCAGCGGGGATGCCGTCACTATTGGCAGGGAGATGAGCCTGCGGGCGAACTTCTCCCGGTTGAGGCTTTTTCAAATGAGGAACTGGCTGTGGCGCTGCTTAGCATCGCGCAGGTTTACGATCCTTATTCGATCCGTTGCGGGGCTGCCATGCTCGGAGCGGAGGGGAATGATCCCCAGGTTCTTGCACGACTTGCGGTTTGGGAGCGCAGCGAGATGGTCGTCGCCTATGTGGCGGAATGCGGTCGGAAATATGAACCGGACAATGCTTTTTGGACTGAACTGCTGGCGCTTCTGCCGACAGTGCCTGCGCCAAAGGATGGCGTGATGCCTCATCCCACTCGTTTCGTGGCGATGAATGGCTACGTGGGGCCAAAAACCACTTTTGAATGGCAGCGCCCACGGCGTTTAGCTGCATGACCAATGCCGAGATCATTGCCTCCACTTTGGATGGTTTGCTCAAGCATTCAAATCCTCCTATGAAGGAACTCATTATCCTGTTTGTATTCAGTAGCCTTGCTTCCAGAGGCATAGAAACGGCCCTGCTTCGACAGCTCTGGCAGCTCAGGCCGGAGTGGGCGGTGGAGCGGAGCATTCCCCGGCATGCATGGGAAAAGTCACGGAACTTTAACTGGCTCAGGCTTTTGATGTGCTTTGACCGACAATTGCACATTACCCCGGAAATGAAGCGGCTGGCAACAATACTGGGCGTTCTTAACTACATCTGCATCCTGTCTCTTGTTCTGATATTCCTTGCCGCCATGCTTTGACTTGGGGTTGCGCATCGTGAGCTGTGCCTCTGAGATCAATCAACGGGCAGAATTCGAAGGCGCTGGGACGCTCGGATTGCAGGCAGGAGTGCCTGCATCACTTGGATTGCCGCAAGCTGGGCACGATTTGTGGCGTTTGGGTTGGGGTCATGATTTCTTTCCGCGCGCTTGCTGCTTTTTCCCTGGTGTTGGCTCCTTCCTTTCTGCTGGCTGAGGACTGGCCGCAGTGGCGTGGGCCGAGGCTGGATGGGACGTCGAAGGACACGGGGTTTCCGGTTTCGGCGGATGGCAGTGTGATCTGGAAGGTGGAACTGCCGGGGAGCGGGCATGCGTCTCCCATCGTGTGGCAGGATCGTGTGTTTGTGGTGTCGGCGCTGCCGGAGACGGAGGCGCGGGTGCTGCTGTGCTTGGACCGTGCGTCAGGCAAGGAGCTGTGGCAGACGGTGGTGCTGAAGGCGCCGACGGAGGGGACGCACAAGCTGAACTCGCTGGCGTCCAGCACGCCGGCCACGGACGGGGAGCGGGTGTTTACGGCTTTCCTCGACAACACGGAGACGGAGGCGACGCGTGCGGCGAATGCGGGGCGGGTGATCCCCAAGGGTGAGGTGCCGAAGGGCACGGTGGTGGTGTCTGCGCATGATTTCAGCGGCAAGCCGGTGTGGCAGGTGCGGCCGGGGCTTTTTTCCAGCAAGCATGGCTTCTGCTCCAGCCCGATCGTGTTTGAAGACAAGGTGATCGTGAACTGCGATCATGATGGCGATGGCTACATCGTGGCGCTGGCGCGCACGGATGGCAAAGAGCTGTGGAGGATCGAGCGGCCGAACAAGACGCGCAGCTACTGCGTGCCGCTGATTCGGGACATCGGCGGACGCACGCAGATGGTGCTGTCCGGCACGATGTGCGTGGCCAGCTATGACCCTCGCACGGGCAAGCAGCTGTGGATCATGGACGGGCCGACGGAGCAGTTTGTGGCGTCGATTGTTTACAGCGAGCAGAGCGGCCTGCTGTACATGACGGGCGGGTTTCCGGAGCACCATCTGCTGGCGATCAAGCCGGATGGCAGCGGGAATGTGACGAACACGCACATCGCGTGGCGCACGAACAAGGGGGTGTCTTATGTGCCGTCTCCGATCATCGAGGGAAGTCATCTGCTGAATGTGTCAGACTCGGGGGTGGCGCACTGCTTTGATGCGAAGTCGGGAGAGATCAAGTGGGAGGAGCGCATGCGCGAGCACCATGCCTCCCTGAGCAGCGCGGAGGGGCGCGTGTATTTCATCAATGACTTTGGCGTGATGCGCGTGGTGCAGCCGGAGAAGAGCTACAAGCTGGTGGCGGAGAGCGAGCTGAAGGAGAAGGTCTTTGCCACGCCGGCGCTGAGCGAGGGGCAGATCTTCATCCGCAGTGACAAGAGCCTGATCTGCCTGGGGAAGCGGAGCGCGAAGACGGCGGCGCGGTGAGGGCGGGGTCACTCCTGCATCCAGTAAAGGACCTGATGTCTGCTCTGAGACACTGCGACTCCTTTGAGGAGTTTATCTCTATTGGTTTCGCCGGGCGCGTGATTTGGTGAGACGTCAAAGAAGACAAAATCGTTCTCGAAGTTGGCGCTATCGATGGGGGCTGACTGATCCCTAAAGCCTGAAGTGAGCCAGGCTTTAGGAAGCATCGCGGATGGAAAAACCGGGGGCTTTTCATTGGGGAGGCCGGAATGCTCAGCGCGCAAACGCTGCTCGATACTGGCCGTTTCAGCGGCGGAAAAAGTCAGCAGCAGCAAAGTGTAGCCGCCATCGACGAAGCCAGGCTGAGAGTAGAATTTGGCGTCGGTTGCTGACGGCGGGATTCGATCTGGGAAATGGGCGAATTTTGCTGGTGTCGCGACTCCGGCGCTTTTCTTTGTCACTCTGCTGATGAAGGCGTCATACTTCTTGATGCTCGTGGTCGGAGACATTGTGTAATAGCAGCATGCGGCGCAGAATGCGAGGAATGCGAGAAACAATGAGCCTGCCACGATGGCTGCCCGTTTAATGAAAAATAAGAAATCCCGCATGGCGGCAAAGCTTATCGCAAATGTTGGCCGCGCATAGGTGTTGTTTTGTGATTGGAGCCAGCTGTGCTGAAAGCATCGGAATATGCAGAGTCAGCGCAAAGACGGCGGCTTGGGGAAGGGGGCGCTGAAGTTTTGATAGCCCAAGAAACGAAAGCTGACATCGTAGTCAGGAGGGAGATCATCTTATGCGAATCACTCTTTCACTGCTCGGTCTAGTGTTTGCCCAACTGACGTATGGAGCGGATGCCCTCACTTATGAGGGCTACGAGCGGGATCGCGTTTTGATTCGGTCCACCTATCGCTTGGTGGAGTCAAAGATTAATGCCTCCAGTGGAGAAGCCGGTCAGGCCGCCCAGCGGATCTTCAAAAACATCAGGTTTGTCGGTCTCACTCGTCAGCAGGTTCTGGGGATTCTCGGGGATCCGAAGACGATCAGCGATTACGGAATCGCGGCAGATGGCGCAGCCGACAGCCCGCTGACCTACCGCTTTGACTCAGGATTCGGCGGATGGGAATACACCCTTCGATTCGCGAAGGGTGTTGTCACGCAAGTGGACGAGCGGGGTTTGAACTGAGTGCATGTGCACAGAGACAGGGGGCTTGACGTGTGGTCGTGGGATGGGTGTGGCGAAAGCCCGCCCGTTCTTCAGCGGGTTGATGGCGCTGTGGCGTACGGACGTCCTCGCGGTCGGGCGGTTTGGCGGAGGGCTTTTTGTGTGTTGGAGAGTGTTTGGTGCGCCAAACACACCCCAACCTACGGCCGGAAAGCGCGGCGCGTGATTTGAGCGCCGGGTTATGGAATCACACCACGTGCAGCTGAAAACGGGGCTCATCATCCGTGAAAGCCCAGCACTCCCGCATCGTCGAGCGTTCTCGATCCATCCGTAAACACGCCGCAGGTGGGGGGATCAAGATGATCCCCCTCCGTCGGCTCGTGCTTCCGCCAGCAAACCCCTTTTTCAGCGCAGCGTGCTATCACTTCTTTTTGGCAGCGGCCTGGCTTGCGGTCATTTTGGCGGCGGCTTTTTCGGCGTCGTTGATGAGTTGCTTGTAATCTTTGACGGTGCCGGAGCCGGTGTGGGCGGCGAGCTGGGTGCCGTCTGGGGCGGCGATGACGACGAAGGGGAGGTATTCGCCGTCGGCTTTGAAGTGGCGGTTGAAGAGATCGAAGGTGCTGAGGTCATCGAAGTCCACGTCGGCGTAGATGTACCGGGTGTCGGAGAGAGGAAGCTCGTTTTTTGTGATCATGCTTTTGAGCTGCTGGCAGTTGCCGCAGTTTTCACGGCCGAGCTGGACGAAGAGGAACTTGCCCTGGGTGCGTGCGGCTTTGATGGCGGCCTTGAGGCTGGTGATGCCGGCGGGTGGGCCGGCGAAGGCGGTGGCGGCGACGAAGAGGGCGAGGGCGGTGAGGAGGGATTTCATGGTGGGAGTTAAAAATTTAAAGTTTCAGGTTTAAAGTTGGATGGCCGCCAAGAGGCGCGAGAGGGAACAAAAAGAAGACGTGGGAAAGAAGTAGAAAAGGCAGGGGTGGGTGCGTTTAGATGGGGCCAACCCATTTTTACAAACATGCTTTTCCGCCCGATCTCTCTGCTTTTCGTTTTGTCTCTGGCTGCCGCTGCGGCGGAGGCTGTGCCTGAGTTTAAGGGCTCGATTGAGCGGCTGGATCCGGCGCTGGATGGGCTGATCGCGCCGGGGACGGGGATCGAGGTGCTGGCGTCGGGCTTTAACTGGTCGGAGGGGCCGGTGTGGCGGGATGGCGGCCTTGTGTTTTCAGATGTGCCGGAGAATACGGTGTTTGGCTGGAAGGAGGGTGACACGGCGGCGAAGGTGGTGCTGAAGCCGAGCGGGAGCCTGAGCGGCGATGGGCAGGGCTCGAACGGATTGCAGGTGGATGCGCAGGGAAATCTCATCCTCTGCCAGCATGGCGAGCGCCGTGTGGCGAGGCTGGAGAAGGACGGGAGCTTCACGCCGCTGGCGGACAAGTATGAGGGCAAGCGCTTTAACAGCCCGAATGATCTGACGATCGCGAAGAGCGGGGTGATCTTTTTCACGGATCCGCCTTACGGCCTGAAGAAGGGTGAGACGCCGGAGCTGCCGCAGCATGGGGTGTACTCGGTGACGCCTGGGGGGAAGGTGTCGCTGGTGGTGGGGGACATCCGCTTTCCGAACGGGATCGCGCTGAGCCCGGATGAGAAGACGCTGTATGTGGCGGTGTCTGACCCGAAGGACACGCGGGTGATGGCGTATGATCTGCAGGCGGATGGCAGCGTGAAGAACGGGCGTGTGTTTTTCAATGCGCAGGGGCTGAAGAGCCCGGAGCGCAAGGGCGGCTGCGACGGGATGAAGGTGGATGCGCAGGGGAACCTCTGGACGACGGGGCCGGGCGGGGTGCTGGTGATCAGCAAAGAGGGCAAGCACCTGGGCAGCATCCTGACAGGGCAGGCGACGGCGAACTGTGCGTTTGGCGGTGCGGACCGCAGCACGCTGTACATCACGGCGGACATGTTTCTGCTGCGGGTGAAGACGCTGGCGAAGGGGCTGTGAGGTGTGGCTGCCCCCAGGATCGTCAAAGACCTATCCTCCAGTGCCATACGGCGGGCGCGAGATTCACGCAGATCACTGTGATGATGATAAGTCCGTAACGCAGATAGCGAACGTCCCAGCGGGTCAGGCTCCAGGGCCTGCGAAGCAAGACGAGCACTGCGATGCTCCAGTAGGCGATGGAACCGTATAGGAAACCATGCCAGCACTCGATGCTTGGATACATCGGCCCTTGCAGGACCCAAAGCAGAAACTGTATCACGACGCCCGACCACAGAAGCACGCGGACCTTGGGGTCGAACTTCATGTCGGCGTTCAGTTTCATGCTGGTTGTGCGAGGTGGCTGGGGTGTTGTTATACCGGATCGGAGCGCCGGGATGCCATCACAAATGTGACGATTGAACAGGCCGAGCATGGGGTGGAAGAATCCGCGTCCGAGGTGTGGGGAGGATGGCCGTGTGGAATTGTGTGAGGTGTGCCAAAGTACTTGGCCTGAGATGCGTTTTGAGGTGTAGTGACTGTGATGAGCGAGACTGCGACAGCGAGCGCCCCGATGACTCCGAGCTTTGCGCCGGTGGCGCAGCGCGTGCAGGTGTGGGTGGTGCTGCGGCGGTGGCTGGCGGTGCTGCGGATGACGCTGGTGCCGGCGTCCCTGTGCATGGTGCTGCTGGTGCTGGCGGGGCTGCGCGGTGCGGGCTTTGCTTTCTCTCCGTGGCTGGGGCTGCTGCTGTGGGTGGCGGGTTGCCTGGGCTATGTGTGGTGGCGGAGGCCGGGGGAATTTAGCGCGCTGGCGCTGTGGGATGAGGCGGCGGGCAGGCGCGAGGCGTTTGCTTCGGCGTGGTGGTTTGAGCAGCGTGCGGAGGAGGGCGCGGAGGCGCGGGCGCACATCGCGGCGCAGCGTGCGGTGCTGGGGCAGGCGTGGCCTGCAGCGCTGCGGCGGGATCTGCCGCTGAGGCCGGATCGCTGGCTGGTGCTGCCGGTGGTGATCGCGCTGCTGGGCAGTGGCGTGAGCGCGGTGCTGGCCCCGGTTTCGGATGAGGTGCCGATGGATGCGGAGATGACGCGCAAGGCGGCTGAGGAGGCGCGGCGGCTGGCGCAGACGGAGTGGGAGAAGAAGAAGCTGGCCGGGCTGAAGGAGGACGAGGAGAAGAAGATGGAGGAGCTGAAGCAGAAGCTGCAGCAGACGGTGGCGGAGCTGGCGCAGGCGGAGGGCAAGGATGCTCGCAGCGTGCTGGCAGAGCTGGAGCGCCGGGCACGCGATGCGGAGAAGCTGGCGGAGGAGATGGGGCGCGGGCAGGAGGACTGGGCTTCTGAAAAGCTGGTGGAGGAACTGCGCAAGCACGCTGACACGGCGGATCTGGGCGATGCGGTGGCGGCGCACAAGGCGCAGATGGCGGCCCAGGCCGCACAGGCGCTGGCGGAGCAGCTGAAGTCCCCGCAACTGACGGCGGAGGCTAAGGCACGCATGGGCGAGACGCTGAAGGATGCGCAACGAGAGGCGGATGCGGAGGACCGCAAGCGCACGGTGGGCCAAGGCGTGCTCTCAGCTGCGGATGAGATGCAGCAGGGACGACCGGCGGGTGCGGGAAAGGAATTTGAAAAGCTGGCGGAAAAGCTGCGCGAGCTGGGGATGCGCGAGCAGGCGCAGAAGGAGCTGCAGCAACTGGCGCAGCAACTGCGGGAGTCTGGCAGCAAGATCGCCGGACAGCAGGAGGGCGAGAGCGGGGCGATGCAGCAAATGAGCCAGGCGGGGCAGCAGGGCGATGGTGGCTCTGACCAGCAGGGGCAGCAAAACACGCCGCAGGTGGGACAGGCGCAGCAGGGACAGCAGCAGATGAATCCGCCTGGGATGGGGCAGAGCGGGCAGCAGAATCAAATGATGCAGCAGCAGCCGCAGGGAGGTGCGGGCTCTCAGCAGCAGCAGATCCAGATGGGGCAGGCGCAGCAGGGACAGGCGGGCAAGGAGGGGCAGCCGGGAGACGGGCAGCCGATGCTGCTGGCACCGATCCCGGGCGGGGCCAATCCAGGCGACAAGCCGCCGACGATGATCATCGAGAGCGAGGGTGCGCCGCAGGACCCGCAAGGGCCGATGCTGACGATGCCGGGTTCCGGCCTGAATGCGGGGCAGGGGAAGGCGGACCTGAACAACACGCCGACGGAGCGGACGAAGACGGATCAGCAGAGCGTGGTGCGCGCGCAGCAGGGCAGCGAGGGGCAGAGCACGGTGCGCAGCGTGCAGGGCGGTGCGCGCAAGGAGGATGCCGCACGCGGTGCCACGCAGACGGCGCTGGAGGCGATCCAGGCCGAGGAGGCGGCGCTGGATGAGGCCGCGCTGCCACCGGCGCGCCGCGAACAGGTGCGGCGGTATTTTAATGAGCTGCGGAAGCGGTTTGAGGGAAAGTGAAGGGGGCGGTGCTTTGACGGCCGCAGGTCTCTGCAACCAAGTGAAAAGCCAACCATTGTCAGGTCAGGAAGTCATGAAAGCCATTAATCAAAAAGAACTGGCGGGGCATTTGATCGTGATGCGCCGCACGAAGGGGCATGTCAGCGCCTGGGAGCATCATCGAAGGCATCCGCTGCGGTTGATAATTTTCATTGCAGTGATGGCGCTGATCTATGCCCTGGGTGAGAAGTTTGAGCTCAGTGGGCTCAGCGGAGGTGTGCTGGGCATTATCATGGGGGTTTTTGCACGAGACAGTGCCTACGCCAGGCGGTCGGAGTCCAGCTGGGAGGTGTTTGAGCGATTCATCGATTGGAATGAAGTGGAGAAGTGCGAGAATGAACCATGATGAGGCAGCAGCTGTTGAATGCTGCTTTCCGGTTGTGAGAGGCTGCATGCAAGTGATGCCCTGCGCCGAATTTTGAAGTGTGCTCTGACGACAGGTGGCCGGGGTATGCTATGGTCGCTCAATTGCTCTATGGATTACCTTCCACTTCTGCCCTTTCTGGTATGCATGGTGATGGTGGGCATCATCCATCACCGCTATCTGCGACGCGTGGAGGCTGCCTATGCCAGGCGTGGGCTGGCCCTGCCGGATACTTCAAAGCTGCCTGCAGGCAGCCGAACTGGAGGGGCGTGGTGGGCCTTTTATCCTCTGCCTGATGATCAGCCGGATCTGGCTGAAGAGAAGCGGCTGATCTTGAAGGCGGTCAGCCGCAAGACATGGCCGGTGGTGATCATCTGTATGACACTGTTTTTTACGACTGCGATCTGGCTTTCGTTTTGCGGGTGCCGGTGATGGGGGCGCGCTGGATGAATGGGTGGGATGAGTTTGGGGCGGCGCAAAGTGGTCCGCACAGTCCTCTGTGCGGCTCGTGAGGCCCTGAGTGGTGAGCTACTCAAGGCTTGCGCAGAAACCCAGTACTTCTTCTCCGGCGATGTGATGGCAAAGCTGCGCGAAGGAGGTGGAAGAATAGAGAACGCTGGGCAACGCGTGCCGCACAGGGGACTGTGCGGACCACTATGGGGGAGCGCTGGGGGTTGCGGTGTTGCAGTGGAGGGCTCGTGAGTCAGGGGGCTGGCGTGCCGCACAGGGGACTGTGCGGACCAGTGCGCTGTGAAGCTGCACGATCCTCCGGGGTGTGAGACCCCGGCCATCTGGAACCGTGTTCTGGGTGAGAACTTGAAGTAACTGCGCCGCCGCGAGGCGGGGTGGGGAGCAACGGAAAGAACCTGACAGACAACAACGAGAGTGAACACGATTCGGCCACAACACGACGGCGAGCCAGCTGGTCAAGAGCGAAGCCCTGATGCGATAAGCATCAGCCCACGACGTGGAGACACGGGACCTGTGGTGGGGAGTGTTGGGGTGGTTGGTGGTCGTATGTCAGGCAAGGATGGTGCCGTGAACACAGGAGGTCTGCCAGCGCAGGAACGTCGTGAGACGGCTGGCAGAAGTCAGAGTCATCATAGTAGCGGTGAAGTGGGTAATGACCATGGAGCGAAGGATGACAGGAAAGAAGACCGTCTCAGCGAAAGGCTAAGCGAAGCCCCATCATCGCCAGTCCCGGCAACGGGTAAGCAAGATGAAGAAGGCCTGTGGCAGCGCCACAAGGCCCAACGCGGAGTCTGGAGTGAGAAGATGCTCATGGCCCTCGAAAGAGGGATCAAAGGAGGAGTGTGGTTCAGTCTGATCGACAAGATCTACGCTGAACGCACGCTGCAACTGGCCTGGGAACAAGTGCAGTCCAACGCAGGGGCCTGCGGCGCGGACTGCATGACGGTGGCGCACTTTGCCAAAGACAGCCAAACGCGGCTGCTCGCCGTCAAAGAGCACCTCACCAAAGGCAGCTACCAGCCCAAGCCAGTCAGACGGGTTTACATCCCAAAACCGGGCAGCAGCGAGAAGAGGCCGTTGGGCATCCCGACGGTCACG
Source organism: Prosthecobacter vanneervenii (assembly GCF_014203095.1). Lineage (NCBI taxonomy): Bacteria > Pseudomonadati > Verrucomicrobiota > Verrucomicrobiia > Verrucomicrobiales > Verrucomicrobiaceae > Prosthecobacter > Prosthecobacter vanneervenii. The sequence continues at coordinate 20,127 of NZ_JACHIG010000017.1, forward strand.
GATCGTATCGTGCAGACCGCCGTGAAGATGGTCATAGAGCCGATCTTCGAGCGCGAGTTCGCCGAGCACAGCTATGGATTTAGACCCGGGCGCAGTTGCAGGAGTGCCCTTCGCCGCGTGGAGGAGCTGCTGCAAGGCGGCCTGGTCCATGTGGTGGATGTGGACATCAAGGGGTGTTTTGACAGCATCCCGCACCAGCGCCTGATGGAGCTGGTGGGGGAGCGCATCGCCGACGGGCGGGTGCTCGTGCTGATCGAGAGCATGCTCAAGCAGGGCATCATGGAGCAGGCGGGAGAGATGGAGCCGGAAGAGCGCGATGAGGGCACGCCGCAAGGCGGAGTCATCAGCCCGCTGCTGGCAAACATCTACCTCAACCCGTTGGACCACCTGATAAGCAGAAGCGGCATTGAAATGGTGCGCTACGCCGACGACATGGTCATGCTTTGTCGAGACGCGCAGACGGCACACTCCGTCCTGCAAACCCTGCGAGAGTGGATGGCCCAGGCCGGGTTGGAACTGCATGCGCAGAAGACGAAGATCGTGGACATGGGGCAGCCCAGAGCACACTTCGACTTCCTCGGCTACCGGTTCTGGCACGGCAAGACCAGCGGGCGCATCCGCCGGGTCATCCGTCCCAAGAGCTTGAAGAAGATCAGGGAGACGCTCAAGCCGTTTATGCGGCGCACCAGCGGTCAGAGCATGAGCGCGATCGCGCACCTGCTGCGGCCCCGGCTGGCAGGCTTCTTCAACTACTTCAAGCATGCCACCGCTAGTTCGCTGGCGGAGGTGGACCAATGGGTGCGAGGGCGTTTGCGCAGCATCCTGCGCAAACGTGCAGGGCACCGTGGAAAGGGACGAGGACTCGACCACCACCGCTGGCCCAACAGCTACTTTGTCAGGCTGGGTGTCTTCAACCTGGAAGAGGCCCGGAAACTGGAACTCATGAGTCTGCGTGTAGCAGCCAACTTCTGACCGGAGAGCCGGATGCGGGAAAACTGCCAGTCCGGTTCGGAGGGAGGGGCGGCGTTCATCGCGCCGTCCCTACCCCTATCTATGGGGGAGCGCTGGGCAGCACGTGCCGCTCAGGGGACTGTGCGGACTGCTTGGCTGGCGCATCGTGCGATGCCCGGCAGGGGGTGGTGTGGCTACGTGATTATTAAAAGCGTCCGCCGTTCTTTGTTTTTAGAACGGCGCACTTTTTTGAGCGCCTGCGATGCTCCAGGCCCGAATCTTCGGACGCGGCGCAGGGGTTCACCGCCAGCTTGGATACAGACCTTTTTTCCACAGGCTGTGGCATCAGCCGCCGGAGGCGCGCTGGATGCGGGCGGGGACGTCGTTGATGCTGAAGCCTGCTTCGCGCAGGGCATCCCAGACTTTGACGAGAACGCCGAGGGCCGAGGTGGTGTCTGCCTGCAGCTCCAGCTTGATGCCAGGCTTGGCGGCTTTCAGCGACGTGATGGCTTCTGCGAGGTTCTCAAGCTCCACGGGCTGGCCGTCGAGGAAGATCTTCTGCTTCTCGTCGATGCTGATGGGTACGCGTGTCTCGGCCACCTGGGCTTCGCCACCGAGGGTCTTGGACTCGGGGAGGGTGATCTTCACCTGTGTTTTGTCTTTTTTAAACGTCGTGGTGGCGATGAAGAAGATGAGGAGGATGACCATGATGTCGATGAGCGACACGATGGGGATCATCGGCACAGGGCGGCGTTTGGGGCGGAGGTCCATGTCAGGGGGCGGTGGTCAGGGGCCGGTTCTCAGTCACTAGTGGTGTGGGCTCAGGCTGCCGGGCGCTGGACCTCAAAGTGCTGGTAGAAATGCTGGATGACCTCCTGCATGACGGACTCCACACGCACTGCGAGGGCGTCCAGACGACGGGTGAAATAGGTGTGTGCGAGCACGGAAGGCACGGCGACAAACAGACCCGCGATGGTGCAGCGCAGCGCCACGCCGATCTCGTGAGCGATGACGGTGGTGTCCGGGCCCTCTCCGGTGCCGAAGGCGGAGAACATGCCCACCAGGCCTGCGGTGGTGCCGAGGAGGCCGAGGAGGGGAGCCACGGTGATGAGCACCTCAAGGAGCGGGATGCCGCTCTCCAGGCGGTGGATCTCCTCGCGGGCCTTGATGGCGCAGGCGTCATGGCACTCCTGCTTGCTGGTGAAGGCGCCGCTGATGGCCATGCTGCCGAGGCGAGCGAGCATGGAGGCATCATTGGAGAGAAACTCCTGCAGCGGGCGGATGTCGCCCTTTAGAGCATAATTTGGGATGGCCCGGAGCTGGCTGACGACGGAATTGGGCATGACGATCTGCGGCCGCATCTGCAGCCAGGAGAGGATGGAGGCGCCGATGGCGGCCATGGAGCAGAGCACGATGAGCGCCATGACAAAGCCGCCTGTGGCGAGGAACTCATAGAGGAGCTGCAGGCCGGAAGGCTGCGCGGCGGCCGTGGCGGTCTTTTCAGCTGCCGCAGTGGCGGCGGCAGCCAGCATGGGGGAGACGGCGGACTGGACGATCAGATCAGTAAATGAGCACATTGTATTCTACTTTGAGGCGCTCCTGATCATTCATCGGGAGCGAGGGGATCACGTCTGCAGGCATGGGGGGGATGTCCGCATCTCGGATCGCCTGCAGGGTGAATCCGGTGAGGATGGGATTGGAATCTTTGTCGTTCACGATGCGGAGGTCTTCGACCTTGCCCTGCTTGTTGACGAAGAAGACGACTTGGAGGCTGCCGTACGTGACGCCATCGCGGCGGAGGAGGCGGTAAACGTGCCACTTCTTTTCCACCTGGCCGGTGACCTGCCGGATGTAGCGCCCTTTTGGCGTGGCCTCGGCGTCCACGGAGTCTTCGGTGCCGCGGGTGGAGATGGTGCCCTTGGTCTGCGATCTGCGTGTGAAGGGAGTGAAGGAATTGGGGGCCTGGTTTGGCGTAGTGCGGGTGATGACCTCGTCATCCAGCACGGGCAGGGCTTTGGGCACGGGCTTCTGCGGCATGGACTCCGGAGGGGACTGCTGCGCCATCTCGGGCTTGGGCGTGGGGGCGGGCTCGGCCTTGGGATCTGTGGTGGGCGGTGCGTCGGGCTTCTTCTGCATCGCGTCCGGTTTTTTGACCTCGATGGGGAGGAGGTTTTTGTCCACCTTGGCGAGTTCCTTGTCGGCCTCCTCCATCATCTTGGTGAGCGGGGTGTCGTCGGGCTTGGCCTTGGCTATCTGCTGTGGGGCTGGCTTTGCCGGCTGAAACTGGGACGCCGTCTGCTGGGGCTTCATCTCTGTGCGAGGAGCCTCCGGGGCGGGGGGCTGCGGCGGCTGGGGCTGCAGCATGGGGATGGAGCGCTCGGGGGACTTGGGTCTGGCGTCGTCTTTCAGGTCGCCGTCATGGTGGTCGCGGTCGGCGAGTTCACGGGTGGGGATCTTGAGCCCGTTCATGGTGGGCAGGGGCTCGGTGCCATCAGGAGGCGGGGCCATCCTGGTGGAGGCCTTGGTGTTTCTATCCGCGATGAAGGAAGGATTTTTGGGTGCGCTGTCCGCCTCCTGGTTCTGGGAGGTTCGCATGTAAACCTCCGGCTTTCGCGGGGGTGGTGTCGGTGGTGGAGGTGGCTTTGGCTTTACCGGCTCAGGCGGAGGCATGAGCTGCTCCGGGAAGATGAGGGTGACCTCTTTCTCTTTGGGCGGCTGGTGCGCCTGCTTCCAGAGCTTGTGCGCTGACTCCTGGGCAAACAGCCACGCTAGCAGCACGAACAGCAGCGCATGCACCACGATGGTGCCCGTGATGGCGATGCGCAGGTTGTTATTGCTGCTGTTGTTGAAGTTGTCTGGCTGGGAGAGCGCGGTCACAAAGGGCAAAACTCAGGTGGCTGCCGCGGCCTGCCAAAAAGCAGGCGCAGCCCCACCCCCGCATAGTGCCCCCCACGCCCTAAGAAGCAAATCCAGAATGATCCCCCCGACACGCCACTCAGGGCATCCCGTGTGTCCCTTGAGGGCACAGGGCCTGGCTGAGCGGACGGCGGGCCCAAAAACAAAAAGGGCCCCCGGTGTGCGGGGGCCCTTTGAGGGAAGTCGATTTTGGAGAGGAGGCCTTACTTCACCACCGCCTTGAAGACGATGGGGATGATGAGGATGGCGAGGATGTTGACCACCTTGATCATCGGGTTCACGGCAGGACCTGCGGTGTCCTTGTAGGGGTCCCCCACAGTGTCGCCGGTGACGGCTGCCTGATGGGCAAAGCTGCCTTTGCCGCCGTGGTTGCCCTCTTCGATGTATTTCTTGGAATTGTCCCAGGCACCGCCGGCGCTCGTCATGGAGATGCCGACAAAGAGGCCGGTGACGATGGTGCCGATGAGCACGCCGCCGAGAGCCTCCATGCCGAGGTAGGACACACCGATGACGAAGATGAGCGGGAGCAGGGCGGGCACGATCATCTGGCCGAGGGCGGCCTTGGTCACGATGTCCACGCACTGGGCGTAGTCGGGCTTTTCGGTGCCGTTGAGGATGCCTGGCTTCAGGCCGATCTGGCGGCGGACTTCCATGACGACGGAGCCAGCGGCGCTGCCGACGGCGCTCATGCAGAAGGAGGTGAAGAGGAAGGGCAGAAGGCCGCCGATGAACATGCCGATGACCACGCGGTGGTCCATGAGGTCGAAGCTGACCTTGTGACCGACGAAGGCCTGAAGGTCCTCGACATAGGAGCCGAAGAGCACCATGGCGGCGAGACCGGCGCTGGCGATGGCGTAGCCTTTGGTGACGGCCTTCATGGTGTTGCCCACGGCGTCGAGCTCGTCGGTGATCTTGCGCACGCCTTCCGGCAGGCCGGACATGACGGCGATGCCGCCGGCGTTGTCAGTGATGGGGCCAAAGGCGTCCAGGGAGATGACGATGCCGGAGAGGGAGAGCATGGAGACCACGGCGATGGCGATGCCGTAGAGGCCGGCGAGATCGTAGCAGTACCAGATGGAGGCGGCGATGGCCAGGACGGGGAGGAGGGTGGCCTGATTGCCGATGCTGATGCCGGCGATGATGTTGGTGGCGTGGCCGGTTTCGGAGGCCTTGGCGATCTTGCGCACGGGGCCGTAGTGGGTGCTGGTGTAGTAGTTGGTGATCCAGACGACGAGCAGCGTCATGACGAGGCCGACGACGGCGCAGTAGAAGAGATTGGCATGGGCCACGGCGATGCCGCCGATCTTGAGGCCTTCAGGGAAGATGGCGCCGGTGGCCCACCAGAAGAGGCCTGCAGCGGCCAGACCCGCCACCACCACGCCGCAGACGAGGGAGGTCGTGGCTTCCTGCTTGATGAAATTGACCCAGCCGATGCCGATCAGGGAGGCGATGATGGCCAGACCGCAGAGCACGAAGGGGTAGATGACGGCGGCCTCGGTGCCGACGGTGAGGTGGCCGACGAGCACGCCGCCGATAAGGCTGACGGCGTAGGTTTCGAAGACGTCTGCGGCCATGCCGGCGCAGTCGCCCACGTTGTCACCCACATTGTCGGCGATGGTGGCGGGATTGCGGGGATCGTCTTCATTGAGGTTCTGCTCGTTTTTACCCACGAGGTCGGCGCCGACATCGGCCGCCTTGGTGTAGATGCCACCGCCGAGACGGGCGAAGACGCTGATGAGGGAGCTGCCGAGGGCCAGACCGACGAGGGAGTCGATGGCGTGCTTGGCGTGGTCCACCGCGCCGCGAACCACCAGATAGAACACACCGACGGAGAGGAGGCCGAGAGCCACGACGAGGAGGCCGGTGACTGCACCGCCATTGAAGGCGACCTTGAGCGCGGGATGGCTGCCCACGGAGGCGGCCTGCGCCGTGCGCACATTGGCGCGGACCGCGATCATCATGCCGATGTAGCCAGCGGCGAGGGAGCAGACTGCGCCGACCACAAAGCCTGCGGCTGTGAGCCCGCCACGCAGATACCAGACGGCGGCCAGGATGACGACTGCGATGAGGCTGACGGAGACGATCTGGCGATTAAGATAGGCCTTGGCACCCTGCTGGATGGCGCTGGCGATCTCATGCATCTTTTCATTTCCTGCATCTGAACCCACCACCTGGCGGATGAGGATGAACGCAAACACCAGCCCCACGACAGCGAGGGCGATGGCGAGAGTGATGCCGTTGGTCAGCAAGAATGAAGGAGCCATGTGATCAGTTGATGGATGAAGTGTAGGAACGTGAAACGGAGCAATGAATCGCGCCGCCCGGGGGCCTTCCAGGTTGGTCGGACCGGGCCGGGTAAAGCCGCGAACTTTAGCAAGTCGCAAATTTGTGGCAAGAACTTGCGCAGAGTTTTCGAAAATGTCTGATTGCCAAGGGGAATGGGGCTGGTGATGGCACCTAGGTGGAAATGCCCGGAAAGCTATTCCAATCGTCTCCCAGTCTCAGGTTTCTTGTCTTTGCTGATACAAGCCAGGTTCACCGGCGGCTTCTTCCGTTTTCAGGAAGCTGGGAGCTGAATGGTCGTTAGCAACTGATACAGCGGACGATGAATATAAAAATTACTGCGACCGATCTTCTCTTTCTCCAGAAAGCCCGCTGCTGTCCTTTGCTTCCTGGATAGCCAAAGTATCCACCAGAATGGCCGGATTGGGCAGTGCCGCACAGACCCCTTTAAGCTCCGCCAGGCTGCGGTGAGCATCCCGCAAGGCCTTCCACACTTTCGCCGTTTCCAGTGAGTGCAAATTTGGCAGGGGCAAAGGTTTGAGCAAAGTCATGACCTGTTAAGAAAATTGGTTTTTTTGAACAGATGGTGCCCGATATGTAAAGGAACCGGCCTTTCTTTAACATTTCTGCGCCGCAGAAACCCGCTCCCCCATTACACCCCTCACTTCTTTTTCTCCCTCATCAGCTCCCGCAAAATGAGGTTGGGGAAGCGGCGGCTGGGGGTGATGGCGTAGAAGGTTTCTTTGATCTGGGGGAAGCGGTGGCGCTCGACGAGGGTGCCGGTTTCGAGTTCGTCTTTGACGACGACGGGGGGGACGAGGGTGACGCCGTGGGTCTCGCGGGCCATGAGGCGGAGCATGGCCATGTCGTCCACCTCGGCGGCGATGATGGGGCGGATGCCGCTCTGGTCCATGAGGATGTCGAAGGCGGTGCGGATGCTGCTTTCGAGGCTGGGGAGGACGATGGGGGTCTTGCGCAGGTCCTCGGGGAAGCGAAAGGGGCGCATGCCGCGCTTTTTGTGGCCCACGAGGCTGACGGACTGCTCATCGAGGAGGTGGCTGTGGAAGCCGGTTTCGGCATCGCGGCGCACGGGGGTGTTGGAGAGGACGACGTCGAGCTTGTGGTTTTGGAGCTGGGCGAGGAGCTCGCGCAGGGTGCCGGAGTGGATGATGAGCTCGACATCATCCCGGGGGATGAGAGGGCGGAGGAAGCTGAGCTGGAAATTGCGGGAGAGGTTTGAGGCGGCACCGACGCGGAGGAGGCCGCGGCCGCGACCGGCATGGTTTTTGAGCACGTCTGAGAGCTCCTCGCCGCTGCGGAAGATGGCGTGGGCGTACTCCAGGGCGATGCGCCCGGCCTCGGTGAGCATGAGGGTCTTGTGCTTGCGCTCAAAGAGGGCCTGCCCGAGGCTGGTCTCCAGGCTGCGGAGCTGGACGCTGAGGGCGGACTGGGAGAGCTTGAGCTGTTTTGCCGCCTTGGTGAGGCTTCCTTCCATGGCGATGGCACGAAAGTAGCGAAGGTGGTGGTAGTTTAAAAATGCCATGACAATCCTTTTATCAAAGCGAACGATGTCTGCCAATTCTTGAAATGGAACGAATTGATTCCCTGTCTCAGGAATCAGGTGTCATAATCCCTCTTCTTGTCTCTTATCCGCCTATGAATCCGCCCTCCATGAAACGTGTCTCCATCATCTGCGCACCTGCTGTGGAGGAGCACGTGACGGCGCTGCTGGAGGAGATCGGTGCCGAGGGGCAGATGATCGTGCCCGTGCGTGGCATTGACGGCCAGAACACCGACGACGATGGAGAGCCGGCTGAAACCGCCAAGCTGCAGATCGAAGTCACCCTCGACCCCGACCGTGCCGAAAAGCTCCTCCAGCGCATCCAGAGCGATCTCATCGCCGCCTCTTCCGCCATCGCCGCCTATGAGAGTGACATCCCGGAGGAAGATCCTGCTGAAAGCCATGTGACAACTGCCGAGGAGCAGGCGCGACTGACACCGGACGAGGTGCTGCAGCAGTTTAAAGACGGCAACAGGCGCTTCCGCAGCGGCCATATTACCCGCCGTAATCATCCGGAGCAGGTGCGCAAATCTGCCGTGGGGCAGTTCCCCAAGGCTGTGGTGCTGAGCTGCCTGGACAGCCGTGTGCCGGTGGAGGACGTGTTTGACCAGGGGATCGGCGATGTCTTTGTGGCGCGTGTGGCCGGGAACCTGGTGAATGAGGACATCCTGGGCAGCATGGAGTTTGCGTGCAAGGCAGCCGGGGCCAAGATGATCCTGGTGATGGGGCACCAGCACTGCGGTGCCATCCGCGGGGCGATTGATGATGTGCAGATGGGAAACCTGACGAGCCTGCTGGCAAAGATCAAGCCTGCGGTGGTGATGAGCAAGGACTTCCCGGGTGAGCAGATCTCCTCCAACCCGCTGTACATGCGCCATGTGGCGCGCAACAATGTGCGCTATGCGCTCTCCCAGATCCGCACGCGGAGCCCCATCCTGAAGGAGATGGAAGAAAAGGGGGAGATCAAGATCGTGGGTGCGTTTTACCGCCTGACGGACGGGACGCTGGAGTTTATTGAGTAGTCTGGCACGTGGGAACGGAGTGCAGCGAGGGCTGCCGCCGCTGCTTTTTGAAACGTGGAGGGAGGTCAGATCTCACCACGTGGCTGACCAGTAGATGATCTCGTTTCTCTGAAGGCTGATCGCCACGCCGTGACAGAAGAGATAGGAATGGTTCTGCTGTTTTTGCTCGGATGTCAGAATGGGATCAAATACCATGATCTCATAGTCCGGAGGAAAGGGGGCTTTTGTGGGCTCGTCGCCGGTGTAGAAGAAGGTGGTGGCCATGCCATCGGGCTGGAGCGAGTGCTCCTTGTGGCTGCCGCCGTGGAAGGATGCGGTGCGTTGCGACAAAGACTGGCTGTACAGCGAACGGATCTGCTCCGCCGGGCGCTGGAGCCTCAGCTGCATGTACCAATGGCCGCTCCCCACTCCGGGGAAGTAGCAGAATTTTTTGAGGGTCGCATCTGCGGGGATCTCCGCAGGGAAGTGTGGTGCCCAGGTGCGCTGAAACTTGGCGAGGTATTTGGGATAGGCGTCGAGGCTGCGCACCTGCGAAGGGTTGAACATCCGATAGATGAACAGGGCGAGTCCACCGAAAGCGAGGATCGCCAGGACTAAAAGAAGGAGGAGGAGGGGCTTCAGTTCCTGCAGCAGCACGGAGCCACGCCCCGTGTGCCCGGTGGCGGCGCTATCTTGCTGGGCGGCAGGCGGGGGCTGGGCGGGTGCAGGCGAGGAGCCACCGGTGTCTGGATTCATGAGGCATCAAGGTCTGGCTACGACTGAAGAAGCCAGAATGAACTGGTTGCCCAGGGCAGAGGGAGGTGGGCTGAACTGGAAGTGATCAGCGGCCTTTGGTTTTGACCTTGGTGTATTTGACGTAGGGCTCGAATTTGTAGTGGGTGGGCATGATGATGCCGCGCTTGCCGAGGATGGTGATCTCGCTGTCGGCGGCTTCGCGGCCGGGGTGGCCGGTCCAGGCCCACTGCCAGCCTTCATTGGCGATGAAGAGGCCACCGCGCTCGTGGCCATCGCGAATGATGCCGATGGTCTTGAGGCGCTCCGGGGCGACGTAGTAGATGCCTTTGGAGGACTGGGCTTCGGGCTGATAGATGCCGGCGGGGAGGGTGAACTGGCCGCCTGGGTAGGTGCAGTCCACCGCCTGGGAAACCCGGATGGAGGGCAGGCCGGGAGGGCAGCGCTCGAGGTCGCGGGGCTTGGTGGCGCAGGAGGCGAGAACGACGAGCGAGAGCAGGCTGGTGAGGAGGTGCTTCATGAGAGGTGGCGGATTTTTAGCAGAGGATGAGGCGTGGGGAAAGGGGGGAGTGCGGGGAAGATGAGGGAGGGGGGAATTATGATTTATGATTTACGATTTATGATTTACGATTTGTGATTGATGATTTGTGGATGCTGGATGCTGGATGCGGCGAGGAAGAGGAAGAGGAAGAGGAAGAGGAAGAGGAAAGCGGGGAAGAAATATTTGCTTGTGATTTTGAAAAGGGTCCCAAGGGGTTTTGAAAAACCACGATTATGAAGGAGGCTGATTTTCATCTGGCGGCGCATTCGCCCCTGGTACATTTCGAGACCTGCACGAAGGTGCAGAACGCGACGACGAAGAGGCTGGAGACGCCGAAGGCAAATGTGCTGCAGCGGCGGATGGGAGAGGCGGTGGAGGTGCTGAATGCGCTGGGGGTGCCGGCGATACGGATCATCGTGACGAAGACGCGGCAGTGCGGGGGGACGACTTTCAGCGTGGAGGTGATCTACCACCTGTGCCAGCAGCGGAACACGGATGCGCTGATCCTGGCAAACATCAGCGCAAACAGCCAGGGCATCCTGGAGAGGATGCGGACCTTTAGCGAGAATGACCGGTTTCCATGGCAGAACCCGCTGGCGCCGAGGGAGACGCGGATGAAGTGGGAGAACGGGAGCACGGCGACGATCACGAGCGCGGAGTCGATGAATCCGGGGATCTCAAGACCGAGGCAGGCGGTGCTTTTCAGCGAGAGCGCAAAGTATCCGCGCGGCGGGGTGAAGGATGACAAGAAGATCATGGCATCGATCCTGCCGTCTCTGAATGATGCGGGGCTAGCGATCGCGGAGAGCACGCCGGACGGGGCGAGCGGGTGGCACTATGAGACGTGGCAGGGGGCGCTGGAGCTGGAGGATTTCGTGCGTGCGTGGCAGGCGGGGGATCGTGCGCCGGGGAACGGGTGGGTGAAGGTCTTTGCGGCGTGGTATGAGTTTCCGGAGAATGTGAAGCCGGTGACGGAGGAGATGCGGGCGCGGCTGGAGGCGACGCTGACGGCACGTGAGGCGAACGGACGTGCGCGCTATGGATGGACGCATGAGCAGATGGCGTGGCGGCGTGCGATCATGGAGGCGGAGTGCTCGGGCTCGGAGGAGACGTTTGATGAGTACTATCCGGAGGATGAGGTGAGCTGCTTTCTTTCCTCCGGCAGGCCGCGCTTTAATGTGGCGGCGCTGCGGCGGCTGGAGCTGGGGGCGCGGCTGCATGAGCCGGTGACGGGGGCGCTGGTGGAGATGGAGAATGAGACGGTGGTGTTTCAGGGGGATGCGTCGGGCTTTGGGTGCTTTCAGGTGTGGGAGCCGCCACGGCCAGGGTGCAGCTACCTGGTGTGGTGCGATCCGATGACGGGCGAGGACCAGACGTGCAGCGGGGATCCGGACCGGCACTCGATCGGGGTGCTGCGCACGGCGTACTCGGAGGCGGGCGGTGCGTGCTACAAGGATGCGGTGGTGGCGCGTGTGCGGCCGCCTTTTACGGGGACGACGAAGCTGACGGCGGAGTGCATCGCGCTGCTGTCTGCGTATTACGGCGGGGCGCTGGTGGTGCTGGAGGTGAACATGGGGCTGCATGTGCTGGAGCGGCTGAAGGACGCGGGCGTGCCGCTGTACAAGCGCCAGGTGGTGGACCCGTATGACCGGGAGAAGCAGAGCTACATGCTGGGCTGGAAGCTGAAGGACCGCGATCAGCGGAGAGAGGTGATCGACGGTCTGGCGCTGGCGTTTCTCAACGGGACGCTGGATGTGTGGTGCCCGCATCTGCTGACGGAGTGCCGGAACTTTATGTGGAGCAAGAACGGGCGCGAGCAGGCCCGTGCGGGCTGCCACGATGATGATGTGCTGGGACTGGCGATGGCGCTGCGCTGCAAGGGCAGTGCGACGCTGTACCGGCAGGCGGTGAGAAGGAGGAGGAGGCCGATGGATTATCGGCGGGTGGAGGGGTAGGGATTGAAAAGCTGAAAGCTAAAAGCTGAAAACTGAAAATTGGCTCTGGGTGATGACGGTGTGGATGGATCGAGGAAGAGGAAGAGGAAGAGGTCTGAATGGCTGAGGTGTAGGGTGGGGGCCTATTGAGTGTCTGGTGGCGGTGGGCGGGAGAATTGTGTGATTATTTTTATGACGTGAGACGTCGAATGTTTGTCTGTGATTGATGGCGCAATGATGCGCGAAGCTGCCAACCGATGATTTTTTGTTATGAATGCTGATGCTGTGATTTCTGCTGCGTGGATGCCGCTGGTGGCTGCGGGGAGTGCGGGTGCTGGGACGATGACTGCTGCCAAAGAGGTGGAGGATGCGACCAGCGGTGTGATGGAGCACTGGATGAGCGAGGAGGAGCTGCGTGAGCTGATGAAGGAGTTTGAGGCGCATGCGGAGAAGCTGGACCGCAAGCTGACGGAGGATGAGGAGGTGCGGAATTTTCAGGTGTTCTTTGGCGCGATGCGCGATGCGCTGGGCGAGGTGGGCACTTTCAGCGAGGACATGACGGACGATGAGGCGGACTTTATCTCGAAGAGCCAGGCGGATGCGGCGCGGGTGATGCGGGTGCTGACTCGCGTGCCGGTGACGCGGGAGATCGCGGGCGCGGTGCTGGCGGCGTGCGAGGCGCTGGGCTCTGAGCATGCGGTGCTGTTTTACGGGAAAGAGGGGCGCGCGGTGGTGTTTAGCAACGGGGACTTCTGCCACGAGGAGTGAGGGCGGAGTTTTGAGGGATGAGATTTCCTGGCTGAAGCCGGGGGATGGGCGTGCATGGAGACGTTGGCGGGATTGCTGGACGAGTGGATACCATGGTGTGGTGGAAATAAGCATGAAATAAGCTTGCGATTTCCAAAGTGGTCCCAAGGAATCTTGCATGGACGACGAAGATACAAACGAGGAGGAGCTGCCTTCACAGGCAGAGGGTCAGCAGGGCGGGGCGCAGAACGAAGGGCAGGAGGCGCCGGAGTCTGGTGGCGGGGGAAAGCAGGGGGCCGCTGAGGCGCCACAGGCCGGTGCTGGCGCATCGCAACCAAGCCCTGGAGGATCGCCGTCTGGCGCTGGAGGGCAGCAGCTTTCTGCGGGTTGGCAGCAGCCGGGAGGGAATACGAATCTCACGATGCCGGGCAGCGGTCAGGGGGGCGGGCTCGGGAGCGGGCAATCGCCAGCGAGTGCGGGTGCGATGGCCGGAGGCGGGGGGCAGAGTGCGGCTGCAACCTTGGGGGCGGCTTCGAGGTCGCTTGCGCAGCCGTTCCCGCAGTTCAGTCCTGCACAGCTGCAGCAGTTCGCGGCGCAAAACAGGCAGGGTGGCGGGCCGGGCAGTTTTGGATCGAGGCCGGGGAGGATCGATGCGCGGCCGAGGAACAATATCTACATGCCGGGGACGGGACCGGGAACAGGACGCACGGCGATCCGTGTGGGGACGCTGAACCGCGATGGGAGTGCATCGCCGGTTTCCGGGATGGGATCGGCAACGGGGCCGCTGAGTCAGCCGGGCGCGCAGTTGAGTCCTGATGAGCTGCAGGAGAGCGCGGCGCAAAACCAGCAGGGTGGTGGTCCGGGCAGTTTTGGATCGAGGCCGGGAAGGATCGATGCGCGGCCGAGGAACAACATCTACATGCCGGGGACGGGGCCGGGCACGGGACGCACGGCGATCCGCGTGGGGACGCTGAACCGGGATGGGAGTGCATCGCCGGTTTCCGGGATGGGATCGGCGACGGGGCCGCTGAGTCAGCCGCAGTCGAGGCTGTTTGAGCAGCGGCAGCCGACGAGTGACTATGCGCAGCAGCGTCAGGCGAACGTGGCGAATGCGAAGGCGGACGGGAGCTTTGACGGGATCCGTGACAAGTTCAACTCCAGCAATGCGGGGCACTACATGGATGAGAGCGGGACGATCAGCCAGCGTGGTGCGGACGGGAAGCCCGGGGCGGGCACGAGCCTGCTTTTTCAGGCGAGGCAGCCAGGGGGCGGGGCGTCTGGTGCGGGGCAGTTTGTGAGTGCGCCCGATGGCCAGGGCGGGAGCAAGATGGTGAGGCTGCCGGACAAGCCTGCGGCTGCGGCGAAGCCGGCAGGTGCGGCGCCTGCGCCACCGGCTGCTGCTGCGACCCCCACTCCGCCCAGACCGCCGCTGGCGGCTGCGGGGAATGCGCCGAAGACTTCGTTTATGGACGGCCTGCTGAAAGGGGTGCCGGGTGCGGCGAAGCCTGCCGGGCCCAAGCCGCCGCTGGCGGCTGCGGGAGGTGCGCCACCCAAGGCACCTGCGGCGGGTGCGCCGCTGCCTCCGCTGACGGGGAATCTGCTGAAGGGTGTGATGAGCACCACGACGCCGAAGCCGCCGCTGGCGGGTGCTGCGAATGTGGCACCGAAGCCGCCGCTGGCCGCTGCGGGCAATCCGACGCCGCCTGCTGCGGCACCACGATCTGCGAGCAAGGCGACCTTTGAGGGGCAGAGCCGGGAGGAGTTTTTTGCTGCGGCTGCGCAGCGGCAGAAGATGGACAACAAGTATGCGAAGTGGAAGGGGCAGTAGCCCTGCGCGAGTGATGAGGGTGTGGTGATGGCGGGCTCCGGGCTGCGGTGATGAGCTGTGGCGGTGGAGGAGTGGTGGGGGGCAACGGATGAACGGGAGGGCTTACGGAGGAATGGGCATGATGATGAATGGCACGCAGATGCGATCTCTGAATGGAGGCGCGAATGATCCGCTGGTGAGGCGGAAGAAGAACGAAGCGACTGCGCCGATGCAGCCGCCGGTGAATGAGGTGATGGCGGGGGCTGGGCCGCCAGTGCCACGGCCCACGCCGCAGCCTGCCACGGGTCCAGGAAAGCCGATGGCGCCGCCCCCTGCCCAGGGAGTGCAGGGGGCGGCAGGGCCGATGGTGAAGCCGCAGAGCGGCGCTGTGAAGCAGCAGCCTGCTGTGAACGCGGCCCCGATGATGAAGCGGTACACGGACCCCAAGGAGCAGCAGAATGCGCAGCGGTGGCTGGACAGCGTGACCCAGCCGGGAGCTGCGCCGCACCGACCGCCTGAGCCTGCGGTGCATGACATGATGCAGCGCGGGTTTGCAAGGACCCAGACGATGACGATGGAGAGGCGGTATGATGATGGTCTGCCGCGGGAGCCTCTGCCTGAGACGCTGGTGATGAAGCAGCAGGCGGCCGGGAAAAGCGGCGTGCCCGGCATGGCACGTGGCTATGATGTGCCACAAAATACCATGCTAAAAAATCCGCATGAGGCAGAGGCGGTGATGCGCCCGGGGGATCTGAGCCCGGAGAAGCGGCAGATGCATGAGGACCTGGGCCGGTTGCTGGGCGGGCAGAGCAAGCAGGTGCCGCAGTCGCCAGAGGATGAGGCGAGGCAGAGGGAGCTGGTGAAGCAGACGGAGCTGTCTGTGCAGAAGCCTGCTGGTGTGCCGGTGCAGACTCCGGGGGCTGCGAAGCCACAGGCACAGGCACAGCCACAGGCACAGGCACAGGCACAGGCACAGGCACAGGCACAGGCACAGGCACAGCCACAGGCACAGGCACAGGCACAGGCACAGGCACAGGCACAGGGCGCGCCAAATGGCAAGACGGGGGCTGATGCTGCGCAGGCACAGGGGAATCAGGGGGCGGGCGTGCCGAATGCTGGCACGGCGAATACTCCCGCAGCCCCTGCTCCGCAGCAGAATGTGCAGCCAGCCCCGGCGGCTGCTCCCAGCCGTGCGGAGGCGGCCTCTGCCATGCGGGCGGAGGCGGAAAGGAAGGCGGCTGCGGCACAGCTGGAAAACGCGCGGAAGGCGGGGGCGGTGATCGAGAACGGCAAGACGGTGCCGCATCCAGATGGCAAAGGCGGGCTGCTGCACCAAACCGGGTTTGCGGCGGACTCCTTCCGCAATGATGAGGAGCTGGGGCCGGTGATTCCTTACCGCGATGATCACGGGAAGCAGCATCCCATCAAGGTGAATGACATCACCCGCGTGACGGACAAGGATGGCAAGGCAAGCTACCAGTTTATGGCAGGCGGAAAGGCTGTGACTGTGCCTGAGGGGAAGATGCCGCTTTTTCAGGTGGATCAGGCAGGCAGGCGCTACACCACTGCTGCTGATGGCACCCGGCAGGAGCTGGGCGCTGACACGCGCACGATGGCGCAGAAGGGCGTGGCCCCGCGTGTGGAGGCTGCGGACAAGGCGATGCAGGAAAAGCTGGCGCAGGGCGCGCAGCTGGCCGGGCAGATCAAGGACAAGCAGGCGCAGGCCGCTGCTGCGCAGCAGCGCCTGGAGGCTGCCCATCAGGCTGTGGCCGCTGCGGACCAGAGCACGGGACCGGACTCGCAGACAAAGCGCATCCAAGCCCGCGAGGAGCGCATACGAGCGGAGGAGGCCCTGGCGCAGCGGCAGCAGGAGGTGCAGACGCTGCAAAAGCAGCACGATGAGCACTACCGTGCGCTGAATCATGAAATGCGTGCGCGCCAGGCGGAGATAAGCCGGTATCAGAGCGCCGCTGCGGAGAGCCCGCATGATGAGCCGTGGCAGAAGGACGCACGCTCCATGCAGGGGGAGGCGCGCGTGACGGACGTCAACAACATCGCTGCAGCAGAAAAGCAGGACCCCGCCGCTGCCGCCGCCATGCGCCGGGGGCAGGTGGGGCAGCCCACGCAGCGTGTGTTTGATGCAGCGGAGAAATCCTTTGGCGCACAGCCAGGGAAGCCGCCTGAGCCGGGGAAAAGCATGACGTTGCATGAGATGCTGATGCAGGCGCCGGCGATGACGCAGGGGAAGGGTGAGAGGCAAACCACCGTGGACCAGGCCGCAGCTGCGCGTGCCACCGCGCAGGGTGCGCTGGGGATCGCTGACCCGGAAAACGTACGTGTGACGCGCGGCGCGGACGGCGTCTGCACGCTCTCGCGCAAGGCGGCGGACGGCAGCGGTGCGGACGTGCCCTTTGCCACGCTGGATCCGAAGACCAACCGCATCACGCTGAAGGCTGGGGCGGACGGGCGCATCGGCCAGCATGCGCTGGACATGGCCGCACACAGCACCCCCGGCAGCACGCCGGTGTACCTGCCGGGCAGCCAGCCGCCGATGAGCGAGTCGGAGGTGAGCGATCTCATCAAAAAAGGCACGGAGGCCAGCAGCTCTGCGAAGGACCGCAAGGCCGCCGAAGCCGCGCTGACGCAGGCAGGGCTGTCGCCGGAGGGCATCAGCCAGATGGTGCAGCAGGGCCGCCTCTCCGTGCAGGACGGGCAGCTTTTAAACAACAAGTTTAATGGCGGTGTGTCCTCCTATGCAGACCGAGAGAAAGCCGAGGCCGCGCAGAGGCAGGATGCCGGCCTGCAGCAGATGTATGAGCAGGGCAAAGGCGCGAAGGGCAAGCCCAACTTCAAGAGCTGGCTGGAGAAGGGGGACCCGCAGCGCGATGCGCAGGTGCAGGCCCGGGCGAAGGAGCTGGGCGTGAGCGAGGACGAGGTGCGGCGCGATCTGGAAACGCGCCGGGTGATGGACTTTTCCACGCCGCTGACGCAGAAGGGGCACGACGAGCAAAGCGGCGTGATCAATGGCCTGAGGCGCGGTCTTGGCATCGGTGGGTTTGAGGATTCCACACGTCTGCTGCCCAATGGCGGCCTGGCTGTGAACCCGTCTCTGGGAGAGGACCAGTCGAAGTTTGAGCAGGCGGTCAACAGCTCGTCTGCGAGCAAAGAGGCGAAGCAGGCGGCGCTGAAGCAGTGGACCGCCTACCATGATGCGTGGCTGACCAAGGCCACCGACACCCTGAAGGCGAGCAAGACCCTGCCGGGCATCCAGGACTACAACGAGTGGCTGACCAGCAACACGGCGGCGGGTCATTTTTCTGAAAAGCGCCCGGATGGCAGCGTGCGGCAGTACACGGACAATGAGAAGACACAGCTCTATCTGGACGCGATGAAGGGACGCAGCGGGCTGCGGAAGTTCATGGACAATGTGAGCACCTCTCTGGTGGCTGGGGGCGGCCAGGTGGTGGCGGGAGTGCTGGGGGCGGAGGCCCTGGCCAGAAACACTTTCCAGGACATCACGGGGTTGGATATTGGAGGAAAGCAGGTGAGCGAGGCTGCTGCAGCCATGGCCCAGCAAAATCAAGCGCTGACGCAGGCGCATGAACTCACCGGCACCATTGAAGGGACAGGAGGCCGCATTGTCAGCGGGGTGGCGCAGGCGGTGCCCAGCGTAGGGTTTACGGTGGGCACCGGCGGCGCTGGCGGAGCTGCGCTGGCTTTTGTGCAGGGCGCTGGCAGCACCTACAATGAACTGCTGCAGCATCACCTCGACAAGGGGATGAGCCCGCAGGAGGCGCACCGTGCGGCTGCGGGCACGGCCATCGCCTCGGGGGCGGTGAGCGCGGCGCTGGGCAAGATCATGCCCGGCGGGGCGCAGGCGCTGAACAATCCGGCGACGCGGGAGGCGGCGAAGAGGAGCTTTGGCACGGTGCTCAAGTCTGCGCTCAAGGGCGCGGCGGAGGAGATCCCGCAGGAGGTGATTGATGGAGGGTTCAATCACATCGCCACGGAGATGAGCAAGGGGAAGAGCTTCAACGAGGCGGCGACGAGCTATGCGGAGCAGTTCCCGCAGAGCGCGCTGACGGCGGCGCTGCTGGGCGGGGGAGTGCAGGCTGCGGGGGATCATCGCACGGGTGGTCAGCAGGGCGGTGCAGGCAAGCCGCCTGCGCCTCCATCCGGCCCAGACCGGGTGGACTCTTCGGCTCCGCCGCCGCGTCCTGGGGAGCAGACCTTTACCGTGGCCGGGGTGGATGGCCCGGATGTGCCGGCACCGAAGCCGGGTGCTCCGCCGGAGAAGCCAGGAGCAGGCATGCCGATCACGCCAACGGCGGCGGAGGGTGGCGTGGCTCCGGGGCCGGAAGCGCCTTCCTCATCAGGGCAACAAATACCACAAGATACCACGAAGAGGGATCGGCAAGCACCGGCGACGGGCGGCAGCGGCCAGCCTGCGGCAGGTGCACCACCCGCAGCACCAGCGGCGACGCTGAAGGATGCGGAGAAGGTGCTGGGGAACATCGAGCGGCTGAAGGAGAAGCAGAAGGCAGGGAAGCTGAGTCTGCTGGAGCAGCGTGAGCTGGCGCATTCAGAAAACGTGGTGGCGCTGACGCAGGTGGCGAACCTGGAGGCGGAGCAGCAGGCGCTGCGCAAGCTGCCGCAGCCGCGCGAGCTGGACCCGGCAAAAGCGGAGGCGCTGGAGAAGGCGCGGGAAGTGCTGAAGAGGCCGTGGCCGGGCGGGGCATCTGCCACCACCACCACGAAGTCCAGCGGCGGAGGCCAGCCGGTAGAGGATGGAGCAAGCGGAACTACCAATGGAGTCGCGCCGCCCACGGGCAATGCCAATCACAGCATTGCTGACAGCAGCGGTGAGGCTGGCGGGGGCAGTGCTACGGTCAGCTCTGGCGGTTCTTCCTCGACAGGCGGCGTGACGCACACGGTGGACTCCAGCGGGCAGCAGACGAGACCACCAGGAACTACCATTGATGCTGGGGAGATCGAAAAGGCCAGGGCGATTGTGACGAACCTGGATAAGGTGGGCAGCAAGCGGAGGCTCAACCCGAACGAACAGCAGGCCTATGACCGTGCCCGAGGGTTGCTTGAGCGTGAGAACTCGGCACAGACCGGCACTCGTGACGCCAGCCAGCGCTCAGGAGACCGCAATACGGGGAATCCAAAGGAGCTGGTGATGGCGGGCGATGGCCCTGTTGCGCAGGGGCATGCTGCTGCGGATGCGCCGCCACCAGCTGCGGCTGTGCAGCCTGCGGATGCGATTGGTGCGACGGTTCAAGGACCGGACGTGGCGAATCCGGATGCGCCGACGGCGAGTCAATTGCCAAACGGCCAGACAAACCCGCAGTCAAAAAATGCCCCCAACTCTCAGCCGGCAAAACTCACCCCAAAAAATGCCAAGCCCGGGCAGTCCGGAGGAAAGTCACCACCGCCTATAGGCAAGCCACCAGCAGGAGGCTCCATATCGTTTCCGCCAGGAGGAGCCAAGCCTGTTTCACCGGGTAAACCGAAACCCATTACGCCACCTATTTTTAATAAGACGCATAAAAATTCACAGCCTATACCCAAGGGCAAAGGATTGAATGGAGGCGGAATGCAGTCACACCACGGACTTCAACAAGAATGGGCATTACAAAATCTCAAAAAATATGGATATCACCCTGACTTGGCTCCCACAGTTACTCTTGAAACAGCCAAAGGTCTTCCTCATTCCATTATTTCTGCAGAGCAGAATAGACGACAAAGACAAAGAGAGAATGAGGGCAAGCCTCCATGGAGTTCGAGCCTGCAAGAAGAGCTTGGATATATTGTCGCTGACATGAGTAAAGCTGGATTTAAACCCGCCGTCATTCGATCAGTTTTGGAACAGCAATATCGAATGCTAGACAAGCTGAAGGTCCCATATCAACGTATCAAATATTAATATGAGCATTTTATCGCATTTCAATTCGGCTCTCACTATTGCGTCCAAAGATCCTGGCTGCAGCGAGGCGGAAATTCAGGAGTTGATTGCATTTTCTCCGATAACTATTCCTTCTGATTACCTCGGTGTTATTCGTGAAGCGACTGAGGTTGAAATTAAAGTGGACCTTGCTGAGGAGGGGCAATGGTTTTTGCGGGTTTGGGGCCCCGTTAACTGCATCGACATGAACACCGCCTATGATATTCAGGAGGTGTTTCCTGAGTCTCTGGCCATTGGTGATAATGAAGGATGTGGGCTTCTGGTGTATCTACCATCTGAGCCGAAGCCAGGCATCTACTTGGTTCGGACTTCTTACATTCATAAAAAAGGGGCGGTTTATATTGCTCAAAATTTGACCGAATTACTTACTATTGGAAATAACCTGAGACTGGTCTTCAAGGCCGAATAGCGTGAATAATAATGGTTTGGACCGGGCATAGGTAATGAGGTCAGGCCGATACAGCAGCACAAGCTGCTGGACACCGTGGGCAGCGATCTGATTGCGAGCTCGCACGATCTCGTGGCGGCCATCGCGGGCACGGCGGGGCTGTTCACCGGCAGCCAGACGCTCTCAGACTACGCGGCGGAGAAAGCCGGAGAGGCAAGACGCATGCCGAGGCATGGAAGGCCACAGCACCCTATGCGCTGGCCTCCGGCCTCGTCATGGCGGCACTGACGGCTGCGGGTGGGCGCACCGGCTTTGAGGCCGCGCTGGGGGCCAAGGCCGGCTCACAAACTGCCGTGAAGGAGGCAGCTCAGGGCTATTGGAAGAACCTCCTGCGCAATGTGCCGAAGCACGCGCTGGCAGATATTCCCCAGGAGCTGCCGGATGAGCTTTTCAGCCAGCTCAGCTCGGCGCTGGCGACCAACCCCAAAGCTGACATCGGCCAGGTGGTGGGAGATTTCATCCAGCGCTCCCCTGAGCTCATGGGGGCGGTGGCGCTCATGGGTGGTGCTGGTGGTGCTGGTGGTGCCATGAAGGCGCAGCAGGATGCCAGAAGCAGCCCCGGACAGGCGCAGACTGAATCCGCCAGGGTGCAACAAGGTGGGGACGACGCAGGGGGTCAGCAGTCTTCGTCGGGTGGTGAAATACCACAGAATACCACAAGCGGAGACGGAAAGCCTCTCACGCAGCCATCCACGCCGCCGCTGAGTGTGGCGGATTCGCAGAAGCTGATCGACAATGTGTCGAAGATGCCGCCCGAGGCGCAGCAGCACCCGCAGGTGCAGGCGGACCTGGAGCAGGCGAGGAAGGTGGTGGCCGAAGACGCCGCCAGCAAGGCTCAGCCGAGCACGCCGCCACTGAGCGTAGCGGATTCGCAGAAGCTGATCGAGAACGTGTCAAAGATGCCGCCGGAGGCGCAGCGGCATTCGCAGGTGCAGGCGGATCTGGAGCAGGCGAAGAAGGTGCTGCAAGACCATGTGCAGCAGTTGGAAAGTCAGAAGGAGCCGCTGAGCGAGGCGCAGATGAAGGAGCTGGCGGATGCGAAGGCTGCACTCGAGCGTCTGAGGACACCTCTTCCGGGTCAGCAACACATCAGTGGCGGCAGGCCTGAGCTGCCGGAGGGTGCCAAACTTTTTGCAATCCTCAGAGCCTTGGTTCATCTATGAGCAGGGAGGCAAGAAATGGGTGCGCTTTTATGCGCCTGAGGCAAAAAGTCCTAATGCCACTCCCGTTGAGGGAGGAACGGGTTCTGGAACTCATGAAACAGTAGCGTATCTGAATCCAAATGGTCAGATATATGTGGAGGAAGGACAGAATCGTTTGACCGGAGTAGTTAAAAAAGGCAAAACCAATCAGAATACTGTTCCTGATCATCCACAATGGTTGGACTATGAATACCATGGTCCTACGGACAACATTGGAGAATCACCTGGGTACAACGATCAAAAACCGTTTGAATTTGATCCAGACAATCCTTTTGTTAACCGAGAGGGGTATGATTGGTGAGGGATAATTTAAATGAGGGGCCATTATGACATACGGAGAAAAAATAGAATACCTTCGCCATGAGAGTCGCGACCAGAAGGCGAAAGGAAACTTTGAACGTAGCATTGAATGCATTCATGAACTTCTCGGAATCCTGAAAGAAGATAGAATTGCATTAAAAATTGCCGCGTATGAATGGCACCGTATGGCGGGCATTTATATCCGCATGGGGCGGCCTCAGGAGGCGGAAGTGGCGGCCAGAAACGCTCTGGACACCTACCTGCGCAATCGGGCGCTTTTGCATGGTGAATGGCATCGAGATCGTGATGGCACCATTGCGGAGTACACCATGACCTTGTCGCGCTGCCTCGTGGACCAGCAGCGCTATGAAGAAGCCCTACCTTGGCTGGAAGAGTCGGCTGCGATTTACAGGCTCAAGGGGGAGGATGATCCCTTCGTCAAGGAACTCGTTATCCCTAGGTTGAACTGGTTGCGGCCCAGGGCAGAAGCTCAGCGCAAGACGCGCGCAAGTTCGCCCTCTGTAGATTGAGCGTGCAGAAGTGGTGTAGGACTGGAGTTCCCCTTTGCTTTGGCCTCCGGTCTTGCCACGGCACTGCTGAAGGCGGCGGGCGGGCGCACGGGCTTTGAGGCTGCGCTGGGGGCCAAGGCCGGCACGCAGAGTGCTGTGAAGGAGGCTGCGCAGGGATATTGGAAAAATCTTTTGCGCAACGTGCCCCCGCACGCGCTGGCGGAAATCCCCAAGGAACTGCCGGACGAGCTCTTCAGCCAGATCAGCTCGGCGCTGGCGACCAACCCCAAAGCTGACATCGGTCAGGTGGTGGGAGATTTCATCCAGCGCTCCCCCGAGCTCATTGGGGGCAGTGGCGCTCATGGGCGGGCGATGAAGGCGCAGCAGGATGCCAGAAGCACCCCGGGCAGACGGAGGTTGACTCGGCCGGGGGGCAGCATGGCGGGGATGATGCAGGGAGCCTGCAGTCTTCGTCGGGGGGGTAAATACCACAAAACACCATAAGTGGTGACGGGAAGACTCCCATGCGGCCGAGCACGCCGCCGCTGAGCGTGGCGGATTCGCAGAAGCTGATCGAGAACGTGTCAAAGATGCCGCCCGAGGCTCAGCAGAATCCGAAAGTGCAGGCGGATCGCAAGCAGGCGGAGCAGGTGGTGGAGGAGTATGCCGCCACAAGCGGAAAGCAGGCAAACCCTGAAGCGGCTGCTCCATCTGAACCACAGTCAAAAATACCAGCAAATACCACGAATGACGCCGAAGGAAAGCCTGCGGCAGATTCAGGCGGAGCAACCCAAACTTCCACTTCATCCGACAAGCCAGCCACCGCCCCTGGCTACGCAGCTTCATCCTCGTCAAATCCACCTGCGAATGCCGCAAGCGGCCCCCAACCACCTACTTCAAACTCAGGGATTACTGGACCCGCAGCTAAAAAAACGAAAAAGTCCAATACCACGAGCAAAGGCGTCAAACGAAACAATCCAAAAGATTGGAAAGATACAATGAAATTATGGGATGCCGTAGGTTATCAAGATCTACTCAGCCCAGCCAATCGGGTGTTAATTCAGAATGAATTAGTTCCTATTGTTGATGATGCATGGATAAAGGTTCACCCCGAAGACGCTGGACTAAAAGGCGAAAAAATTAGCATCCATCATGTTCAAGGATTGCCACTGAATGTTCCTTTGCCATATTCGCGTCACAAGGACGCACACAAGCCAGGAGGATTCCGTTACAATCCCGGAGGTGTCGGTTCTCAACTTCCAGTTTATTCTGCTTAGAAAGCCACCGCCTTCCTAATTACCTTCTCAAGAAATAAACTCACACGAATATGGATGCAGACTTCAACCATCCGACAGATCAATTTTCCTTTGTGGTGTTGACCACCGACGTGCAAGCCTTTCAGCCAGAATTGGCAGAATCGCTACGGCTTCTGGCGCAATCTCGACAATGGGTGATCGCACCGCCAGCGCTCTTTGATCCCGAGTCAGAGGATGACGGATTTCCGGCAGAGAAGACTGTCAGTGACGCGACTGAAAACTCACACCCTTTAGGAGGCTATCTGGATGTGTATTCCGCACTTCAGGGGCCACCTTTGCCCTACGAGGTGGATCAAGGCCATTTTGAGGAGGTCTCTGCTCTCATTCAGATGCTGGAGCGATTCTCCATGAAGCATGGTCTCGAGATTGAATTTTATCTAGGACCTGAACTGATCGGAAGTATAGTATGGGGCTTGCAAGATGAATCACTTCGTGAGGGACTTCTGGAAGAATGGAGCCGCATATTAAAAGTGAAAAAAGAAGAGAAAGAACAAGCATTTGCATAAGATGCTAGGTATGACTGGCACTTGATTAAGCCGCCTTTCGATACTTGCCGCGGTTGGGGATTTTCTGAAAATCGTGCAGCTGCTGCGTCAGCAACTGATGGGTTTCGAGATGTTGTTTTTGGCTCCGGGCTCGCGCTTCAAAGAGCTTTCCGGGTTGATCACCGAGGCGCTGGCCTCCAGCCTCGTCACGGCGCACTGACGGCGGCGGGTGGGTGCGCCGGCTTTGAGGCTGCGCTGGGGGCCAAGGCCGGCCGCCGTGGCCTTTGTGCAGGGCGCGGGCAGCACTTATGCGGACCTTTACCAGCATGGCATCGACCAGGGCCTGAAGCCGGAGGAGGCGCACCGTGCGGCTGCGGGCACGGCCATCGCCTCGGGGGCGGTGAGCGCGGCGCTGGGCAAGATCATGCCCGGCGGGGCGCAGGCGCTGAACAATCCGGCGACGCGGGAGGCGGCGAAGAGGAGCTTTGGCACGGTGCTCAAGTCTGCGCTCAAGGGCGCGGCGGAGGAGATCCCGCAGGAGGTGATTGATGGAGGTTTCAACCACATCGCCACGGAGATGAGCAAGGGGAAGAGCTTCAACGAGGCGGCGACGAGCTACGCGGAGCAGTTCCCGCAGAGCGCGCTGACGGCGGTGCTGCTGGGCGGGGGAGTGCAGGCTGCGGGGGATCATCGCACGGGTGGTCAGCAGGGCGGTGCAGGCAAGCCGCCTGCGCCTCCATCCGGCTCAGACCGGGTGGACTCTTCGGCGCCGCCGCCGCGTCCTGGGGAGCAGACCTTTACCGTGGCCGGGGTGGATGGTCCGGATGTGCCGGCACCGAAGCCGGGTGCTCCGCCGGAGAAGCCAGGAGCTGGCGTGCCGATCACGCCCACGGCGGCGGAGGGTGGCGCGGCTGCTGGGCCGGAAGCGCCTTCTTCATCAGGGCAAAAAATACCAGAAGATACCACGAAGAGGGATCGGCAAGCACCGGCTACGGGTGGCAGCGGCCAGCCTGCGGCAGGTGCACCACCCGCAGCACCA
Source organism: Prosthecobacter vanneervenii (assembly GCF_014203095.1). Classification (NCBI taxonomy): domain Bacteria; kingdom Pseudomonadati; phylum Verrucomicrobiota; class Verrucomicrobiia; order Verrucomicrobiales; family Verrucomicrobiaceae; genus Prosthecobacter; species Prosthecobacter vanneervenii. The sequence continues at coordinate 45,888 of NZ_JACHIG010000017.1, forward strand.
GCGGCGACGCTGAAGGATGCGGAGAAGGTGCTGGGGAACATCGAGCGGCTGAAGGAGAAGCAGAAGGCAGGGAAGCTGAGTCTGCAGGAGCAGCGTGAGCTGGCGCAGTCAGAAAACGTGGTGGCGCTGACGCAGGTGGCGAACCTGGAGGCGGAGCAGCAGGCGCTGCGCAAGCTGCCGCGCGAACTGGACCCAGCGAAAGCGGAGGCGCTGGAGAAGGCGCGGGAAGTGCTGAAGAGGCCGTAGCCGGGCGGGGAAGACACGCCTGCGGATGCAGTTGGGGCGGGGGCTTCCTCACAAACAAGCGGCTCCGGTGGCCAGCCGCCAGCCGGTGCTGGCATTGGTCAGCCATTGGCTGTTTCTACCACCGGTCAGCCGACATCTCGCGTGCCTACGCCTGAAGAAGTCGGAGGTGCTCAAAAAGCCATCGACAAGCTCAAGGCACAAGACAGGCCGCTCAGCCAGGAGGAGCAGCGGCAGCTGGATGCCGCCGAGAAAACAGTGGCCCGGAAAACGGAAGCGAACCTTCTGGCGCAGAAGGCTGCTGTGGAAAAGGCCGGTAAAAGCCTGCATCCCACGGCAGCGAAGGCACTGGCTGATGCACAGGCCGTATTGGCGCGGCCCGCTTTTGCTAATAGCGACTCCCTGCCTGGCTCACACGAGGCGGGAAACATTCTTCAATCCTCTTCCACCAAGCCTCCTGCTCTTCCTGATATTCCATTTCCTGAAAAATCACCACAGGCAAAAGTGGAGAGGGAAAAACGGTCTCAAGCTCGTAGTCAGGTGCTGGAGCAGCATGGGATCAAACCGGAAGACAAAGCCAGAATCCTAAGCATGGAGAATGGAAAGCGCCCGGACCCTAAAACGTACATGTCCGAAGCTTTCATCAAGGCTCACCGTGAGGAGTTCATAGATGGAGCTTCGAGAATTATATCCACCAACAGCCTCAAAAAATATGGCCCCTCTCAAATAGACAAAACCGCGTTTGTTTTCCCAACGAGCAAGCTCTCCGACTTACTTAAAGAAGCTGGTGGCGACAGAGGTAAGCTGGAGGATCTGCTCGGTATTCCTCGGGGGCAACTGGGATCGAGGCCATTGTCGCGTGTTGATTTTAAAGATCCAGCCTCTCTTAATATACGCATTCCAAGCGGCAACGAAGCGGGTGCCAATGATCAGTGGCTGCCCGGAGCAAGGCTCCCCACCGGCACATTGGAAGGAGTCATTGATGTGGAAAACACGACTTCTCCTTCATGGACACATGAAGATCTAAGCATAAAGTAGAAAACGAAGACGCAATGAACTTCACTGATATAAAAGTATTCCCCAAAGAGCGCTATTCGATTGAGCAAGATCTGGATAGCGGGAAGTATTATCTCTCATTTCCTGTGTTTAATGGAATGGCTGAATATGAGGAGTTTTATGAGATTCTTCCCGAAGAGCTCGAACGCATCCTCGAGGACGAAGCTTCTCGAACAGAGCTTCTCGAAAAATCTCGCACCCGCCAGAATGATGGCCGCCTGCTGCTAAAGCCTGGCAAAATGCGGGGATCTCCCTGCTGAGTGATTTTATACCAAGAATCATTTGAAAGAATGAGCCGGGGAATGGGGCAGGTGGAATGGCACGGTAGAAGGTGGAGCAAGCGGTACTACCAATGGAGTCGCGCCGCCCACGGGCAATGCCAATCACAGCATTGCTGACAGCAGCGGTGAGGCTGGCGGGGGCAGTGCTACGGTCAGCTCTGGTGGTTCTTCCTCGACAGGCGGCGTGACGCACACGGCGGACTCAAGCGGGCAGCAGACGAGACCACCAGGAACTACCATTGATGTTGGGGAGATCGAAAAGGCCAGGGCGATTGTGACGAACCTGGATAAGGTGGGCAGCAAGCGGAAGCTCAACCCGAACGAGCAGCAGGCCTATGACCGTGCCCGAGGGCTGCTTGAACGTGAGAGCTCGGCGCAGACCGGCACTCGTGACGGCAGCCGGCGCCCTGGAGACCGCAATACGGGGAATCCAAAGGAGCTGGTGATGGCAGGCGATGGCCCTGTTGCGCAGGGGCATGCTGTTGCGGATGCGCCGCCACCAGCTGCGGCTGTGCAGCCTGCGGATGCGATTGGAACGACCATTGAAGGAGCGGGTGCGGCGAATCCGGATGCGCCGACGGCGAGTCAATTGCCAAACGGCCAGACAAACCCGCAGTCAAAAAATGCCACCAACACTCCACCGGCAAAACTCACCCCAAAAAGTGCCAAGCCCGGGCAGTCCGGAGGAAAGTCACCACTTCCAGGCAAGCCAACAGCAGGAGGCTCTTCATCTGTTCCACCAGGCAAACCAAAATCTGTTACGCCGCCTATTTACAATAAGACCCACAAAAACTCCCAGCCAATCCCTAAAGGAAGAGGAGTGAATGGGGGGCTAATGCAATCTCATCATGGGCTTCAGAAAAGGTGGGCTATGCATAATCTAGCTAAATTCGGTTATAATCACGACTTAGCGCCTACAGTCACCTTGGAAACAGGTACAGATCTTCAGCACACTATAATATCGAATTTGCAAAACGCCCGTCGTGACGACAGAATTGCATCTGGCAAAGGTGCCTGGAGTTCAACTTTGCAGGAGGAGCTCGGATACATAGTCTCTGACCTTACTGCTGCCGGGTTTAGTCGGCAGCACATTTCAAAAGTTTTAGAACAGCAATATGGTATGTTGGATAAGCTCAAGGTTCCATATAAACGCATCAAGTATTAGTATGAACATCCTGTCAAATCTCCATTCCTCCCTCAAACTCGCAGCCTCACAGCCCCCATCTACCAAGGAGGAGATTCAGGAGCTTCTTGAATTCTCTCCCATTTCCGTGCCGCCAGAATATTTGGAAATAATCCAGCAGGGCAGCGAGTTGGAAATAAGCGTGAATCTTGGAAGTAGAGGATATGGGTTCATCAGAATCTATGGGGCCGCTGGCGTGATAGAAATGAACAAGATCTATAATGTGCAAAAGAACCTTAAACACGTTCTTGCCATCGGTGACAACGAAGGAGGAGACATGTTGGTTTTGGCACCGCATGCCAGTCCTTCGGGAGTGTATCTCAATCCCATGTCCTGCCTTAGCGACATGGAGGACGCAACCTTTATCGCCAGCAATCTGACCGAGCTGCTTGTTGACGGTAGGAATCTTGATCGCGTTTTTTAAACGGTTAAAAAAGGCATCGATCTCAGTCATTTGACATACGATCCCGACTCACACACCATCATTAATGGCCATACCGGGACCCCCCTTACAGAAGGAGCTCTTAAATCTCTCGTGGACCGATTTGAACCCGGAGATAGTGGAGTCGGCAAGACAACACTTCTTAGGGCCCTTGTCACCGGATCCACGCTACAGGGACGCAGATCCGATGGGAGCATTCAGCCTCTACATGACGATGCGGGAGGAGACCCCGGAGGGCAGGGAACTGGGGCGGCTGACCGGGACATGGTGCGCTTGGCACGGGGTCTTTACTATAGCCGACCATCGGGCGGCGCTGGAGGCGTTCCGACGCGGCGAATGGGTGACGCCGTATCCGAACGGCCCGGTGGGCTCGCCACCGCCGTTGCCGACGTATCCGACCACCTTAAAACCCAGGTCCCCGGACTTCTCAACGACAGAACCCACGTCTTCCACAGCACCGAAGACTTCTTAAACTCTGACTACGCGAAGAAGCATCCGCTCTCTAAAGCGGACCTCGACAAACTCCATGCCGCCGAAGGCTTCCATGATCCGAAGACCGGGCACAGCGTCGTCATCGCCGGCAATGTGGGGCTGCGCCCTGGGGAAACGCCGCATGATGCGCTGACGCGAGTGATCCTCCATGAGCGCGTGGGGCACGATGGTTTGCAGGCCCTGCTGGGTTCGAAGGACAGCAAGGCGCATAAACATTGGGAGGGGCTGACACAGCGCATCAAACCGGAGGAACTGGACGCCATCGCCAAACAGGATGGCTACCAGCACCTGGCAGGAGACCGCAATGCACTGGCCCATGAATGGTTTGCCCGGCAGGCGGAGAAGTCTCCGCAACTGCTCAAGAAGCCCGGTCTGCTGCGGGACATGTGGGAGGCCTTCAAAGGGCAGCTCAGGAAACTGAGTAACAACTGGAAAGACACGCCGGATAGCCATCTGGATACGCATTTGAGCGAGCTGCTGCGTCTCTCTCGCAAGGCTGCGCTGAGGCCGCAGGCTAGCAGAGCAGTGGGGGCACCCGATAATAGCGCTACTGGCAGGGCGATATAGGCATTCTATCGCTGACAGCAGCGGTGAGGCTGGCGGGGGCAGTGCTACGAGCAGCTCTGGCGGTTCTTCCTCGACAGGCGGCGTGACGCACACGGCGGACTCAAGCGGGCAGCAGACGAGACCACCAGGAACTACCATTGATGCTGGGGAGATCGAAAAGGCCAGGGCGATTGTGACGAACCTGGATAAGGTGGGCAGCAAGCGGAAGCTCAACCCGAACGAGCAGCAGGCCTATGACCGTGCCCGAGGGCTGCTTGAACGTGAGAGCTCGGCGCAGACCGGCACTCGTGACGGCAGCCGGCGCCCTGGAGACCGCAATACGGGGAATCCAAAGGAGCTGGTGATGGCAGGCGATGGCCCTGTTGCGCAGGGGCATGCTGTTGCGGATGCGCCGCCACCAGCTGCGGCTGTGCAGCCTGCGGATGCGATTGGAACGACCATTGAAGGAGCGGGCGCGGCGAATCCGGATGCGCCTCGTGCTTCGGCCAATGAAGTTTCCGGCGATTCAGGTGCTCATTCAACGTCACAACCGAAGCAGCAAGATGATTCGCAGGAATCTGGACCGACGAATACTGTTGCTGACGGCGTTAGCACACAGTCCCATCCTACGAGGCCTGCGTCTGCTTCTTCAGCGGTAGATCACTCCACGTCTGGACCAACTTCTCCCCCGATTGATTATCCGCGTGCTGCTGACGGCGATTTTCGCAGCAATTGGAAAACCTCCACTGCTGGCAGACGAGTAAAGCTCGAGGATGGTCGGGAAGGCGTGGTCACTGCTGTTGCTAAGGACCATACACTTACGGTGAGCGTGGATGGCAAGAGCATAGAGGGCATTTCACAGAATAAGGTCAAAATGCAGCTTTCACTGGATGAATTGGCTGCCGAACAAGCGTTTATCAAGAGGCAACAAAGCTTTAAGAGACTCAAGCCAGAGTACGATAGGCGCCTGGAAGATATTGCCAAATCCATTCCTGAAGCCCACGTCATTCTTGCTCCGCTCAAAGGTGCTCCACGAGCACTCGAAAAGGTTGCAAAGGTAGCAAAAAGAAAAGGTGATGACGGTAAATCACCATCTCCCGAAAAGGCAATATCCAAACTGACGGATATGCTGCGCGGTTCGATTGTGGTTGATTCCATCGACCAAGTCCCTGAGGCAACGAGGGCTGTCTTGAGATCATTCGCGCCAGATGCCAAGCTAGTAGGCACCAACAAATGGGGTGCAAGCATTTACCAAACAGGTGATGGAAGAAAAGTGATTGTTAACGACCGCTTTAAAAATCCTACCGCAGAAGGATACTCAGATGTTCAAATCATGCTGGAGATGACCCCAGGACACATGGTAGAGACCCAGATACATATTCCGGAGATGATTGTAGCCAAAGAAGGAGATTCTGTCAAAGCACTGGGACTTCCTGAAAAATACTGGCCGGAAAATCTACCCATCAACGGATTTGATCCCAAGCGAACTGGGCACCATATGTACGAAGAAAAGCGCTCGTTGCCTGATGACTCTCCAGCAGCTGACTTGGTCGCACTTGAAATGAAAAAATTAAATCAGGCCGCGATGGATGCCCATCGCAAACGCCACTCAAAGCCTAGAAACTGAAGTTCGAGACCAGTGCGATTAATCCATGTCGAGCATGCAATGAAAATTGATCATTTAAACTAAAAAAACTACGATTTAATCAATCATGACAACGATACCCGTACTCAGGCGTGACATGTTCAGCCCAAAGGCTAAGTTTTATGTTGTGGACAACTTTTATCCAGAGGTTTGGGACGAAGGACACCTCTGGGCTATTGGTCCCAATGGTAAAATTCAGGTCGGCGGAGTAGAGAGCCGACCAATGACTATGGACGTGGGAACCTTCGAACTAAATTGGGATCAATTTTACGGTCAGGTCGAAGAGACATGGAGGGAGATATATGGTTAGATGATTGGGAGGTTGGTTGGGGGATGCATTGTCAGCGGAGAGGTGCAGGCGGTGCCCAGCGGGGTGGGCACGAGCCACAGGAGGCGCAGGTGCAGGCGGATCTGGAGCAGGCGAGGAAGGTGGTGGCTGCAGATGCCGCCAGCAAGGTCCGGTTCAGCGCGCTGCCGCCAAGCATGGTGATCCATCTCGTCGGGCAGCAAGCTTGATCGTTTCTCTATTAGGATTTGATGGCTGGGGAGAGCGCGTGTTGTGCCGATGGTTATGAGCAGCCTGTTGTTGGGGATCGAGCTACAGACCGATTTTATCGATTTGTGCGCAAGTTTGTGTCAGCCAGATTTTCAACCGCTGACGGTCCACAAGTCCCAGACCGGTGTTGTCTCGTTCCGGGTACTTGCCCACAGCAAATGGGGCGTTGGACGAATCGATCTTGTGCATCACATGGTCCATCAAGTGGCGGATGCTGATCACAGGCGCGTTTAGATCGGCTGCGCGCTGCTTTTCAGCGGATTTGTCGAAAAGATCGAAGGTATCTCCGCGGAAGTGGTTTTGGACAATCACGTAGCTGAGTCTTGAGCCCAGCTGGTCAAAAAGCTTTTTCAGCAAATCCACGGAGTCTTTTCCGCAGTCCATGACATGCCAGTAGCGTACTTGATAACCCATCTCTTTGACCATTTCGATCATATCCACGCCTTCCATCCACCTTACCAGCCAGTCATGGGTTTGTGCCGCCAGATCGACAATGATGCGGGTGCCGGGGTGTTCATGCGCGGCCTCGATGATTTTGTCCATCTGGTCATGTCGGTCTGTTAAAATTTGAGTGGAGACCTCGGGGTAGTAGCGCATCAGGGCGGCATTGGAGCGATCGGCGTCAAAGGCGCGGAACGGCAGGTTTCTTTCCTGCATGTAGTGGACTAGAAGTCTGGCCATCAAAGATTTGCCAACGCCTCCTTTTTCGCCTCCAACCAAATGAATGGTGCAGGATTCAGCCATGCTGGCTGCTGGCATCACCGGATTGTTTAGCCTGGTTTCCTGGACGCTTAGCGCCAATTGAAGACAGCTGTCTCGGGCTGCAAAATCTTCCATATTCTTATCCTTCTACCACAAGCCGTGGTACAGGCCGGATCGCTAAGATGGGTTAACCCGATCTGTAACATGTGTTTCGCTGCTGAAGCTTGGTGATATGCGCTGCCGATGGGGGATTTGAGTGGCTGCGTTGGTCGCCTGCCTGCTGTTTGCAAATTGCAGGCGGCGCTCTCGCCTTGCCAGTGGGGCCACTGCGCTCGCCGGTTCAAATTATGACAATCTTTTCGAGAGCTGGTCTAACTCAGGAGCTGATGAGGTAAATCATTATAAAAGCAATGGGTTAACCAATAATAGAAGGTGGTTAACCCACTGGATATCTTTAATGAGGGACGGTACTAATTGTAATTGATTTGTAGTGATACACTGCAGATCGCTTTACTTTAGAAGCAGGGACAAGAATGCGCTGGCAACGGTGTTGTGGCGGCTGTCTTTATCCCGGAGCATCCGTCTCCTGGCATCTGTGTTGGTTTTTTGTGCTGGCTGGATGCCTATTGACTGCAATGGACAAACTGACGAGTTGTATCAATTCCATTCACTCGAGGCGGCACGTGCGCTGCAATGGGCGCAATATTACGAATCGCTGGCGGGCAGTGGGCATGATGGGAGCCGGTGCTTGTTGCTGGCACAACAGTGGAGGGCGTACGAGGACAATCAGAGGCACCTTGCGGCATACTTTTACGGTCAAATGCAGCCTGCCTGGGGGGGGCATGTCTCTTCGAGTGGAGCGGGGGCGCCTCAGCTTGGCTTGGCAGGCGGCATCACGTCAGGCCCCTATGGAAACTACCCGGGCCATATCGTGGTCAGCCGGCCTCCCGTGGTGCTGCAGGATGGCATGGCATTCGGCTTGACATCACTTCCCGCCACCGTTCACAGGATGCTGGAGGCTGGCAATCAACTGCAACGCAAGCCCTACATTTTCGGGGGCGGACACCGCGTTCTTGAGGATTACGGATATGACTGCTCAAGTGCAGTTTCGTATGTTCTGATCAAGGCAGGTCTTCTCAATCAAGTGCTGAACAGCCGAACTCTGGCGGCCTATGGAGAGCCTGGGGAGGGGCGTTTGGTGACGCTTTGGGTCAAGCCGGGAAGCCACACCTTCATGACCATCTGCGGTCTTCGCCTGGATACCTCCGGGGATGGGACTGACCGAGGGCCCCGCTGGAGAACGACTAACCGTAACTTTGCAGGGTTTGCTGCACGGCACCCGCGTGGCCTCTGATTAGGAGGCCGTGTGTCTTCAGGCGGTGTGAGGCTGCAGTGCTGCTGATGTGAGTCTCCACTGCTCCGTGGAATGCAACTGTGGCTGCATGCCGCAGCCAGCCTGCAATGAAGCAGGTGGCCAGCGAGCCGAGAAGGATGGGGCGTCTTTTCACCTGCGTCAGTCTGCTGCGGACGTGCTGGCGAGGGCGGGCAGGTGCGTGGTGAGGGTGTGGAGGATGAAGCGGGCCTCGGTGAGTGGGAGGCCGGTGCCGAAGCGAATCAACCGGCCTTCGTGTTCGAAGGCCAGAGCGCCGGTGGGTGGCACGTGCAGCTGGCGGATGTGCGCCACATCGTAGGTCCTGCGGCGTCCGCAGCCGAAGATCGCGCGCTGGAGGGTGAGCGTGGCGGGCGTGATGGTGAGGATTTCACAGCCCAGCACCTGCCACAGCCACTGGTGAAGGGCCCAGAGGCCGGCGGCCGTCCATAGGCCCACGCAGGCAAGGACGAACACGGCGAATTCGAGCGGATGAAAGAGCGCCTGCAAGAGGAAGGCGGGCGTGGCGATCTCGACGATGAGCCAGAGGCAGAGCCAGAGCGTGAGCAGCACCAGCCCGAAGACATGACGCCTGGGCGGGATGCGGAAGACAAGGCCGTCAGCCTCTGCCGTGACGGTGTGCAGCTGACCTGGAGTGTGACAAACATGCGTGGCGGTGGTGCGGCGCAATCCACGGCGGGGAAGGGGCTTTGTCGAGGAAGGAGATGCGGGCGAGGCTTCTAGTCTGATCAGCCCGCAAAGCTCTCGACTCAGCGTCATCTCTCAATACTCTTCCAATTCGACAGCATGGCGCATCCCCGCAAACACTCCAGACTGATCACCGTCGGTGGTCAGGTGTTTCGCTGGCATGTGGACATTAATGAGGACTCTGCCGATGAGAAAATCCTGAGCGTCTATCCAGACGAAGACCCCAATGGGGCGCGTCTTGCCATGACTCTGAATAACCACACGATTCCTCCCAGCCTCGTGCGCAGGCTCATCCTGGTGGGGATGCGTCTGGGCTATGTGCCGCATGATCGGGCAAAGTCTCGCATCATCCAAAAAGCAGAGCATGTCTCTGAGATTCTACACGACTACCCGCGCGTCATTCTGCACAACGGCGTCGAATACACATGGACTCCCGAGTCTCGTGGCGGACTTCACATCAAAGTGCGTCGCAGCGATTCTCCGCAGGGGCAGCTTCTGGCTACCTTCGCTACTTTAAAGCCCGATCAGCTCAATGAACGGTTTGTCTCCCAAGCCATCGACGCAGCGCTACGCGAAGGTTGGAGACCTGCCGACTTGGGCCTCGACTGCCACTGGCTCGATGCCGTATGGACGCAATGCTGCAGTCCGTAGTGGCTCCCGGCTGCCGGTTCACTTCTTCGAAGAGGACGAAGGCGCAAACCTGAGGCCTTCGACAAACTCGTTCGTCTTGAAAAAATCTGCGCTGGAGACCGGCTTGTCTGCGATGGTCAGGTTCTCAAAGGTCAGGTTTCGTATGCGCGCATTCTTCTGCCCCCAGAGCATCTGCGGCTCGCCCAGGACGCTGGGGGCGGCGATGGAGATGTTTTGGAAGAGAACGCCCGAGAGGTCTCCCTTTACGTGCTGGTCATCGCCATAGGGCTTGGGCACGGTCATGCAGATGAAAAACTGCTGCAGCGTGGGGCGCGGGTCTGAGATGCGGATGTTGCGGAAGATCACGCCGGGGCCTCCGGCTTCATCGTTCTCGCCACGAGCGTTGAAGACACGCCCGCCGCTCCAGTGGTGCCATTTGGCGCGGGAGTAGATCACATCGCAGTCCTCCACGATGAGCCTGCGGTCAGGGATGCTGCTGAGCACGAAGGAGGAGCCGTTTGCATCATTCCACAGCACCACACGGCGGATGCCGAGACCATTGACATAGAGCGAGTCGTCCTGGGTGCGGATGAAGCAGTCTTCAATGAGCGTGTTGCCAAAGGGGTTGATGCCATCACCGTTTTTACGCCAGGTGAAAATCTTGGTCCACTGCACCTTGTTTGGATGCCCCTCGGTGTAGCGGTTGATGAGCATGACGGAATGCGAGGCCGAGTCGGCGATGGTGAGCCCCTCCACGCGGGTGTCCTCGGCTCCGAAGATTTCGATGGGCTTGCGGCTGATGTTTTTCTGCCCCAGGGAAAACAGGCCCAGGGCTGTTTCATGCTTCAGCCTGGCGCCGGAGAGCGTGCCGTGGCCAAAGATGCGGATGTCTTTGCCGTCCTTCCATTCGGGATTGCAAAACGTGCCATATACCATGGCATCTCCGGGTATGTAATACCGGCGGCTGGCATGCACGGGAAAGGCCGCGCCGATGTCATGCACCCCGGGCAGAAAGTAGAGCGTGCTCCACTCTCCGTCCGCCGGTGGTTTCTCGCCGGTCTTCACGGTGCGCACACCCGGGCCGTCGGGGCGCGGCTTGTTTGCGAGCGGTGGGTTGGCAAAGATCGAAACGGTGTGCAGCGGCGGGCCTTTGTAGCCTTTGCCGGTGTCCTGTCCGTCCATCTGGCCGTCGATGTCCACTGCCACAAGGCAGGGCCTGTCGAGCTTGACGAGAGCCTTGCCCTCCTTCACCACGCATGACGAGCTGCGTTGCGGATGCACGGCCGCGCTGCGGATCGGCCGGCCATTGGCGCGGCTGATCTCCACCTCCACGGCGGCGGAGGTTTCAAAGTTCACATAGCTGTGGGTCCAGCCCGCGAGGGTGTCGAAGTAGGCCTTTTCCGTCTTGCACTCTGTCTGCCACACAAAGGCGCTTTTCCATTCACCGCCCACAGCCCGCACGCGCACCTGATAATGCTCAGACGCCGCAAGCCCCGGCACCGGTGGATAGACCACCAGATCATCGCCGGCATGCAGGGTGAAGAGTGGCAGGAGCAGCAGGGCGATGAATTTCACAGGTGGCTCCTCGGAGGGATGTTACTTCTTCGCCTTGGCTTTTTCCTCGGCCTGCGCTTTCGCTTTCTCTTCCGCCGTCATCAGAAACCCGCTGTCGGCCAGCCAGTCGGTCATGCGGGTGGTCCAGGTTTTGATGGAGGCGAGCTTGGAGCGGGTGCCCATGCCGAAGCCGTGGCCGCCTTTGGCGTAGAGGTGGACTTCGACGGGGAGCTTGGCGGCTTCATATTGGGCGAGCTGGTCGAGGATGGGCTTCACGTGGCTGGTGTCGTCATTGGCCACGAGGAAGAAGGCGGGCGGGGAGTCGGCGGGGATGGGGCCGGCGGGCACGCCGAGGGGACCGGGGTAGATGGAGATCTGGAAGTCGGCACGGCTGCTGGCGCGGTCGATGGGATCGGCGGCGGCGGGATCGCCTGCGGTGGGGCTGTAAACGACCATGGCCACGACTTCGCCACCGGCGGAGAAGCCGAGGATGCCGATGCGCTTGAGGTCGAGGCTCCACTCGGCGGCGCGGGTGCGGATCACGCGCATGGCGCGCTGGCCGTCCTGACGCGGGTGGATGTCGAGATTGTAGGGGCTGCCCTGCTCGCGCGGGAGGCGGTGCTTGAGGATGAAGCAGGTGATGCCGAGCTCATTGAGGATCTTGGCGGGCTCGATGCCTTCGCCGCCAAAGCCGAGCTGACGATGCCCGCCGCCAGGGACGATGAGGATGGCGGCTCCGTTGGCCTTGTCTTTCGGTGCGGGGAAGACGGTGATGGAGGGATTGTTCACATGCGTGACGGAGGTGCCCTTCACGATCTCGGGCTCGTCCTTGAGCTGCTCAAAGCCGGGCGCGCCTTTTTCCCACAGGTGGATGACCTGCGGCTGCGGCTCCTCGGCACGGAGGGCGGTGCCGGGGAGCGCGAGGGAGAGGAGGAAGAGAAAGGCGAGGGGCTTCATGGTGTGTGGTGGCTGGGAGTGGTTGTTTTTGAAAAGATGACTGTGCAGTGGTCCCGGATTGTACAGAGATGTCATGCCCATACATTTCATTTTTTCTTTGATGAAATTTGCGTGTTTGACGCCTTGTCCGAATTCTGAAAGTATCGCGACACTGGACTCACGCGTGTGCCTTAATCCCTGAGATCATGAGCAACTCAAGCATCGCCGCCTATCCCGTCGCTGGTGGACAAAGGTGTCTGGAGTTCATTCGCTCCCGTTATCCGCAATGGGAGGTGGTGCTCAATGTGGAGAAATTTGTGCCTGATGTGAATGCCTTCGTTGTGGAAGGTCTGGCGGCCACGCTTGTGTGGGTGCGCTATCCTCTTATGGAAGACTATGAGGTGTACAAGGGCCTCGGAACCCTGCTCAAGTGCCCATGGCTGCACCTGATGTTTCAAGAGCATGTCGTGTGGGAATACAACCTGTACGATGAGCAGCAGAAGCTGATCGACCGCTTTGAGCCTTTGCCGCAGATGTGGGGGCATGACCAGCCACAGGTCGGAGATGCTGAACTGCTCGGCAGACTATGGAACATCAATCCCGCTAGCGTTCGGAACTATCTGAAGCCGTGGAACGACCGCTTGCGGAGGAGAAAGGCCTACCTGTGTCGGGATCAATTTCGGTTTGGCCAGTTTGAGCAGGGGCATGATTTCATCAAAGCTCTCACGGGGATACAGTTACCCGAGTGAACAGCCTGAGTGTGCGGTTTTTCTCCGAAAGTGGGATCGCTGGCTGCACGGGTGGATCACGGGGTGGCCAGGGCCTCGTGGGGGCGTGGGGCTGCGTGGGCGTGCACGTGGCTGAGGGCGTCCAGCAGGGGCTTGGCACGCAGGGGTTTGGAGAGGTAGTCGTCCATGCCGGCGGCGAGGCAGTGTTCGCGCTCGCCGGTCTGCACATTGGCCGTCATGGCGATGATGCGGCAGCGCGGGCGCGTCCACAGCGGGCTGGCCTCCAACTCGCGGATGGCGCGGGTGGCCTCGTAGCCGTCCATGTGGGGCATGTGGCAGTCCATGAGGATGCCATCGTACACACCGCTGGCAAAGCGCTCCACGGCCTCTTCGCCATCGCGGGCCACCTCGGCGGGGAAGCCGTGCTTTTCCAGCATCATGGAGGCCATGCGTGCATTGACCTCATTGTCTTCCACCAGGAGGATGCGCGGGCGGATGCCGTCTGCGGGGGCTGTGGGCAGTGCGGCGCACGATGCGCCTGCGGCTGCCACGTCCTGGGCGGGGGCCTTGGGGCTTTCGATGATGGGGAGCGGCAGGCGCACCCAGAAGCGCGAGCCTTCGCCACGCCTGCTCTGCACGCCGATGCTGCCGCCCATGAGCTCCACGAGCCGTCTGCTGATGGCGAGGCCGAGGCCGGTGCCGCCAAAGCGCCGCTTGCTGGAGCTGTCCACCTGCGTGAAGGCCTGGAAGAGACGCTGCTGCTGCTCCTCCGTCATGCCGATGCCGGTGTCTGTGACGCTGATCTCAAGGTCTGCCGCGCCGTCTGCGGTGGTGCCGAGTCGGCTCACCTGGATGCGGATGCTGCCTTCGTCGGTAAACTTGAGGCCGTTGCCCACGAGGTTCATGAGGATCTGGCGTAATCTACCAGGATCTCCCATGAAGGACTCCGGCACGTCCGGGGCGACGCGCACGAGGAGGGCGATGGAGCGGGAGGCGGCCTTGTGGTGAAGGAGGTCCACCACGCCGCTGATGACGGAGTCGAGGCGGAAGGCCTCCTGCACGAGGTCGAGCTTGCGCGCCTCGATCTTGGAGAAGTCCAGGATGTCCTCGATGATGGTCATGAGGGCGTCTCCACTGAAGCGCACGGCGTCCACCATCTCCCGCTGCCTGGGAGAGAGCGGGGTGTCGAGCAGGAGGCTGGACATGCCGATGATGCCGTTCATGGGCGTGCGGATCTCATGGCTCATGGTGGCGAGGAAGTCGCTCTTGGCCTGGTTGGCGGACTCTGCCATCTCCTTGGCCTGCAGCAGCTCCTGAGCGGAGCGCTTCAGCGCGGTGATGTCCGAGGCGATGCCCAGGGAGCCGATGATTTTCCCCTGCGGGTCAAACAAGGTGGTGACGCTGAGCCGCACCGGGTAGCGGGAGCCGTCCTTGCGCACATAGGTCCACTCGTTCTCGTCCGGCGCGCCCAGGCGGGACTTGGCCACAAAGGCTTCAAAGCCCGGCTCCACGGTGTATCCCAGCTCCTGGCTCAGCGCCTTCGCGCGCGCCTCCACCTCCTCCGGCAGATGAAAGATGGCGGGCGTGGTGCGGCCGATGATCTCCTCCGCCGTGTAGCCGAGCTGCATTTCCGCAGCCTTGTTGAAGGTGGTGATCGTGCCGTCCGGCGTGCAGGAGATGATGGTGTACGCCGCGCCGTCCACCACACCCTTCATCAGCGCATTGGAGCGTGCCAGCTGGTCCTCGGAGCTTTTGCGGACGATGAACTGGCCCATCTGATTGCCGATGCTGGAGAGCGCCTGCAGCAGCGCCTCGTCGGGGTCCACCACCTCGGAGGCAAAGAGCTCCACCACACCGAGCACCTGGCCTCCGGCGACGATGGGAAAGCCGATGCAGCCGCGCAGGCCGCAGGTGAGCGCGGTGATGGCGCGCGGGTTTTCGGTGTGCTGCGCCAGGTCGCGCGTCCACTGGATCTGGGCCTTTTGCAGCACGAGGCCGGGGGTGCCCTCGCCCGCTGCAAAGGATGCCTGCTGCTTCAGCGCCACCAGGGCGGCGATGTCCTGCTGAGGATCGTGCCACAGCTCTGCCAGGCGGAGGTTTTTTTCATCCACATCCAGCATCCAGAGAAAGCCCGCCGGCCAGCCGAGCTGCTGGCAGATCTTTTGAATGACCCTGGCGCAGACCCCGCGCGTGGAGCCTGATTCGGTGAGGATGCGGCTGGCGCCGTACTCCAGCCTGCGGCGCTTTTCATCGAGCTTGCGCTGGGTGATGTCGCTCTCGATGGCCATGAAATTGACCACGTCTCCGAGTTCATTGCGGATGGGCTGGATCTCCATCGCCGTCCAGTATCTGCGGCCGGAGCGGTGGTAGTTCAGGATCTCCGCCTTGACGGAGGTGTGTTGCTTCAGGGAGCTGCTGATGAGCCGCACGGTGGCGGGGTCTGTGCCGGGGCCCTGGAGAAAGGAGCCGGGCTTGCGGCCGATGACCTCGGAGAGTTTCCAGCCCGTCATGCGGGTAAAGCCCTCATTCGTCCACTCGATGCGGCCCTGGGCGTCGGTGACGACGACGGCATTGTCCGTGCGTGCGGCCACGAGGGCGAGCTTGCGCGAGGTGGCCTCCTGCTCATTGAGCCGGGTGCGCTGCTCGGTGAGGCGCTTGTTCAGCCGGATGAGATCCTCCGATGCCATGCGCTGCGCCTGCAGCACCTGCAGCAGGTCCAGCGTCTGGTCATGCACGGCAAAGTCCCGCACATTGAGCCGCAGGGTCTCCACCTGGTCTGGGTCCGTGAGCCAGGGGGTGGCCAGCATGATGCCGAGGTAGGGCTCCTCCAAAAGGATGACCTGCCCGCGCAGCATGCACTGGGACTGGCGGCAGCGTAGCAGCAGCAGGCGGTCTGTCAGCGTGCGGGCCATGGCGCCGCTGAACTCTCCTGCCGGGCGCACGGATTCAAAGAGATCCTGCACACGCGCGCCGGGCATGGCATCCAGACACACTTTGACCAGAGACGGTCCCGTCTCGACGATGCGGTCATCGGCATCCCATGCAAAGTAGAAGGGAAAAGCGCGCAGAAATTCCTCGCTCGGAATCCTGCTGAGAGCGCTGGTGCCTGAGGTGCTCATGCGTCTGCATTCAGCGTCCAGCGGACGTCAAAGATATCGTGGTCGGCCCCTTCGGTCTTCAGGGCCACGGCGGTGGCGGTGGCCGGTGTGTGGTAGAGCTTTCCCAGCCCCTGCACCAGCCCTACCACAAAGTCGGTGAGCCCCGGGCGGTGGGTATGGTAGTGCAGGCTCAGGGAGGTGTCTGTGACATCCAGGCACTCAAAGTGCGGCGGCTTCAGCTCGGGGTAGATCATCTGCACGCGCGTGTGGAAATTGGGCAGGTTGATGAGGAACTCCTTCAAGGAAGAGCCCGCAGAGCGCATCATGCCGCCGTAGCTGCGCAGCGCCGTCTTGAGCACCCAGTGCTCGCCAAACGAGATGAGAACCTCCCGCACGCTGACCTGCAGCACCTCGGAGGCGGCGGCCACCAGCTTGTAGGTGATCTCATCGGAGTAGCCCTGATTGCTGATGAAAACCTCCACGTCCACGCCCGCCTTGTGCTTGATCCTCTGCCACACCTCCTCTCCGTGGTGGGTGATGACGAGGTCTTCGATGGCGTTGTTGACGAGGCCGTACATGGATAATGAATGCGGTAAAAGCCGTGGCTGGTGGAAAAGGCTGCGTGTACCGGCGAAACATCAGGCAGCTCCTTTTTTCCTTCACCCTCCACATTTGTGGGGGGTGGGGGGAGAATGCGGCATGGCAGGCTGTGCAGCGGCGCATGACAAAGCCGCGCAGCGTGCCATGCTGGAGGCGCAATACACCGAGACGATGCCGTACCGACAACTCACCTGGATGACCGCCTGCATGCTCATCGGGGCCTTTTGCATCGCGGGCGTGGCCCTGCATGGGCCTGAAGAGGCCGTGCCGCAGGAGCTGGATGTGGCGGCGCCCTCGCTGGAGGTGCGGAGGGATGGCAGCATCGTGGCGGAGGTGCCGCAGGTGTGCAGGCACTTTGTGGTATGGTATGGTGCCAATCCGCCGCCCAAGGAGGACATGTGGGTGGTGATGACCACAGACGCGCGGGGGGACAGGATTCTGGACACGCCGGAGGAGGTGATCGCGTATTTTCAAACCCTGCCGCGTGAGCGCCGCTCGGCGGGCATCTTCATCACCCAGGACTACACGCACCTGCGCCACCCGGACCTGCTGCCACCGTGGGTGTCTGAGCACATGCTGCGGCTGATGGCTGACACGCAGTGGATGGAGGCACGCAGGCGGCAGGTGCAGGCGCTGGCAGCAGCGTGCCAGGCCGCAGGCATCCCGCTCTGGGTGAACACCGACCTCGGCGGCGGCGGCCAAGGAGGCCGCAGTGTGCGCTTTGAGCGGCTGTGAGGTGGAGTGGGGGAAGGTGGGTCAGGAGGTGCTCGATGCTCAATGAAGCAATCGTGCCTTGTCTTGGTGTTGGGCGTTCGATAGGATGGCTGGATTATCACTTTCTTTAAGCACATCATCTCATGAGGCTTCGACTCTTGCTTATTCTGTCCGCGCTGCTGCTGCGCCTGACCACACCGGCTACTGCTACGGAGCAGGAGGATGACTTCATCCTTTACCGTGGCGAGCGGTGCGCGCTGGAGACGCACTGGCTTTTCCCTGCGCCGCTGCAGGCGTACTTCGCCGATGGCAAGCACGGTGAATACCCGCTGAAAATGGTGAGCACGGCCAACTATCGCGGGCACGTGGCCACGTATGAGATCGCGGACGGACGTCTTTATTTGGCGAAGATCGAGCCGAGCGCCATGGTGCGCATGGTTGAGCTCAGTCTCCCGAATGCTTCAAAGAAGACTGGTGAGGCGGCGGTGGCCGCTGCGGTGAAGAAGGAGCAGGCGCGGCTGGATGAGACGCTGCGCCAGATCTTTCCCGGCCGCGCTGCGGCGGATGGCCGGATCTTTGCCGACTGGTACAGCGGGCAGCTGCGCATCTTTTGCACGCTGAAGAAAACGAAGTTCCAGCACCCAGATGAAAAAACACCGCACGAGGAGATCATGCCCACGGAGGTGGCGCTGCTGAAGATCAAGGAGGGTGCTGTGGTGAAGGAGACGCGCTTTCCCCTGGAGGAATACTGGACGAAATTTGAGATCATGCAGCGAAGGCGGGAGATCCCTGATGAAGAGGCTGCTGCCATCACGGATCACCTGGAGTTTCTGGACAGCTACAGCCGCAACTGGAACAAGATCCCCGGTGTGGACGATGCCAAGGGGCCGCTGCGCACGGAGGCGGATTTCTCCGTCTTTCTCACCCGGCAGGTCGATGCCCGCGTGCGCATCCCTCTGACGAAGTTTGTGCTGGTGAAGGACACAGCCCTGATGCCCTATGACTCAAAGCACTGGACGGGGGATGAAGACCTGCGGATCAAGCCCGGAGCCCACCTGCTGATGCTGGAGATGGGGGCCAGCAATGTGCCCATAGGGCCGTGGAGCCCCTACGCGGGCGGCGCGGTGCAGGTGCTGGCGCAAGTGGGAGCGCTGAAGACGGGAAAGATCACCTTCACGCAGGAGGATCTGGAGAAGGTGCGCATGATCAACAACTACGACCACCAGGATGACACCCTGCTCAAGCTCGATGGAGACCTGCAGATGGACGTGGCCGCCGATGGCAAGGTGCAGCTGACCGGCGCTGTACGCCTGACCTCCAAAGATCCCACCACCTACCAGGAGATAGCACTGGATAAAACCGAGATCCCCGTGCTGACGCTGCAGGACTACCTGAAGAAGCAGGAGCGCGAGAGCGAAATCTACAAGCTCTTCCAAAAGACTGCGGAGAAGGTGTATCAGGAGGTGCTGGAAAAATCGAAGACCTCGCCAGAGAAGAAGACGCCTGGCAAGTCTGCAAAGTAGGCGATAGCTGCCCGCCCATCCGCTGCGTAACATCCACGCTGGCTTTTGCAGTCAAAGGCGGCCTGTTCATTCCTGTACCCCATTCATGAAACTCCCCCTCCTCACCCTCGCCACTCTCATGCTGCTGCCGCGCGCGCTTCTGTGCGCTGCCGAGCCCACGCCTGCGCAGGCGGTGGAGCAGGCGCATGCGGAGCTGTGGGGGCGCTTTGTGGACAAGTATGGCATCATCCGCGACTACGTGGGGGAGCTGCCCACGCCGGAGGATTGCAAGCTCGGCCGGCCCAATGCCATCGGCTGGTGGAGCCCCATCGAGAACGGGCCCATGTTCAATGGCCTCTACCTCCCCGCCATGTGCGAGCGCGCACGGCGCAGCGGCACCGCTGCCGATGCGGAGCAGGCTCGCCGGCTGGCGCAGGGGCTCATGAAGTGCGCGTCGGTGTCTGACGTGCCCGGCTTCATCGCGCGTGGCATTGGCACCGATGGCGTGTGTCATTATCCGCTCAGCTCGGATGATCAGACGCACCCGTGGTTTCTCGGCCTGCAGGCTTATTTGAAAAGCGGCATCCCCACCGCCGAGGAGCGCGGGCAGATCATCGCCAAGGTCAAAGAAGTGGCCGCTGCGCTGGAGGCTGTGCAGTGGCGCATCCCGTGCGAGGGAGATTTCAGAGGCGACTTCCGCGGCGGCTTCACAGGCCACCTCTTCCGCGATGCCGTGCGCTACCTGCACCTGCTGCGCGCCACGCACGAGATCACCGGAGACGCCGTCTGGCTGGAGCGCTACCACAAGGCCTGCGCCGAGCGCCCGGACCCGAAAGGCAAGACACGTGTGGAGATCTGTGCCATGGGCTACCCCTTTGACCGCGAAGCCATCGCGCATATCGACGAGTCGCAGCTCTGGATCTATGTGGGCAGCCAGGCCGCGCTGGCCCAGCTCATCCGCATGGAGACCGATGAAAGCCGCCGCGCGCACTATCGAGAGGGCCTCGCCGTGAATGCCGCCAACGCCCGCCCCGCGCTGAAAGGACACGCCACCTTTGACAACGCCGACACCAAGTTCTTTGGCAATGCCAACTGGCGCGCGCTTTACCCCACGTGGTTCCCACAGCCCACGCAGGCCGATGCCGCCAAGCTGGCCAAAATCTCCGACAAAACCAAACGCGGCGAGCGCAAAGACTACGAGTCCCGCTACATGAAAAACCCGCTCGCCGGAGCCGCCATCGTCGCCCTTCAAGGAGAAGCCGCCGACAGCGCCGCCATCGAGCAGGTCATCCGCCACTACGACTACGCCAAGCTCAAAATGGCCGAGCTCTTCTTTGCCGAGTGCGCGTATTATGCGCTGCCTGCAATGTAGCCCAGTTGCGCCGCAACTGGGGTGTCACGCCTCCACCATCCCGCTGCGCCTCTGCCGCCACCAGCGGCGTGCGGGCTCCACCAGCAGGTGCAGGGCGGCGGGCAGCACGGGGGGGAAGAACAGCAGGGCCAGTGCCGTGACCAGCGCCTGCGGCATGTGCCTGAGGAATGGCACGTATAAGTGGAGCATGGGCGCCACGACCTCTCCCAGCATGAGGTAGCCGAAGAAAAGCTGATCCAGCCGGAAGAGCCGCAGGGCCAGCCAGAGCCACAGCGCGAAGGTGATCCAGCCCATCACCGTCTGCCAGCCGTACAGCGCCGAAAGGGCGCGCTCTCCGAGCGGCTGATGAAAGAGCATGAGCAGCTTCAGGTGGATCCACGTCCAGCACCATCCAGCGCGCCGCTGCGCCTCACTGAAATACGGCGGCCGCATCCACCACACCCAGAAGATGGGCAGGATGACGAGCCCGACCCAGAAAAAGAAACGCCCCCGGCGCGTGAGCAGATCCGGAGGCGGGGTGGCATGCATGGCGCGCAGGATTTACGGGAGCATTATCCCGCGGAAGCGGGATGTGGGGCAAGAGTGAAAGTGGGGGCCTTTTGATTCTACGCGCTCACACGCTGTCGTAGGTGCGGTCCCAGAGATCGCGCACGGTGCCGTAGATGTCTGCATTGTCGCTGATGACGAGGGCGTCGTCATCGATGGGCACGGGCATCTGCTCCAGGCCGGTGAGTAGCTGGCGCAGCGAGTGCGTGGCTGAGGCCAGAGCCTCTGTGCGGCAGTAAACAACGATGAGCTGCACGCCGGACTGGCGCACCACACGCCCGCGCAAAAAGCCGCCGTAGTCGGGCTCGTCCTTCAGGATGTGCTCAAAGCCACGCGGCGGGTGCGCCTTGTGACTGGTGCGTGCATCATGCAGCTGTCCATCGGGGTAAATCCAGAACACAAACTCAGGCGTGCCATGCGTGAGCGCACGTATGGCCGTGCGCCGCCCGCGAAAGTCTTCCGCCAGAAAGTCAAAGACCCGCGACGCCTGTGCGCGGGAGATGGAGCCGGTGGTGAGCATCGGGCGATGATGGCTTGATCCGCCTGCCTCAAGCAAAAGCTCCCTGGCGGGTCTGATGAATCATTTCCCAGATGAGATCACGCTCACCGTTTTGGATCAGAGTCCAAGGCTTGCGCCCGCCAAAGCCACGATTGGGAGTCTGCAGCCAGCGAGGCAGATCTTCGGCGGGAATCATCTCCAGCAAGGCCTGAACCAACCGGACCGCCTCGGTGACCTGAGGCCGAACGGTGCTGGGCAGCTTCTCCTGCCCTTCGTAAGTCGCCAGCGTGCGTTCGGAAAAGTTGGCCAGTCGAGCGAAGGTGTCACGGTTCAGCCCGATCGAGCGACGCCAGGAGTACAAAGCTGTGCCGCTGTCTTTCGCTCGCCGCCATGTGGCAGCTTTCTGGATCGTGCTTTGTGTCATGCAGCAAAGTGCAACATCTCTGCCAGAGTGGCAAGGCAATCCTGCAAAATTGCAGGATTACTTGCCGGGCCACTCGACCGGAGCAGCTGATTCGAAATGGCTTCCAGGCTTCAGATTCTCAGGATACACGAGAACATTGCTCCCAGTGGCATCCGCCGCGCTGGGAACGATCACTGCCTCAAATCCTGCGGAGGCAAACGCGCCTCCCCATGCCTGAGTGACCGCCTCGCGCCCATTTTGATTATCCGCCCGCCAGTCGAGCGTCTGAATGGTGTCTGCGGAAAGGCGCAGGGTTTTGCGTACATGACCATCCCGCAGATCGAGGACACGCCTGGCCTGCAGTCTTAAAGCCACCAGCACACGAGGCAGGGCTTTGGCCTGTGGCAGGCTGTAATAATTCACATGGGCCAGCGTTTCAGCGAGGGCCGTGTGCGGAGTCATGGCTGTATAGCTCAGCCGTGCAGCTCCCCTGACATGCCAGCGGCCAGATGCATGGAGAGCTCCTCTGCCGTCCACAATATCAGCTGCCTTTGAATAGGTGGGATTGATAAAACGAAAAAGTTCCCCGCTAAAGCTGACATCGAGACTATTCCCCAAAGTGACGAGCTTTGATGCGATTTTGTGCTGATCTGGATGAGGAGTGATCTTTATACCTGGGGCCATGCACGAATGACTTCTTCTGAAGCATCACCATTCGCAAACGCCTTGGAATGCAAGAGCGGGTAATGCTTGAGCAGAATGAAGAACAAACTGTCTCCGACTGCGAGCGAAGATTATCATTTTTAAATGGCATCGAGAGTGCGCGCGACAGCCTGTTGCAGGAACGTAAGGGGGGGGAATGCATTCACAGCCAGACACACGGCACGCCTGGCAGTGAATCTGTGGATGACACAGCATGAACTGTGCTTGTGTGGCACTGAGTATACCCCCACACCTCACCCCAGATAGTCCCGCCCGCTTGAGCTCCACTCCGGGGCGAGGCGGACGGGTTTGTTTCCCTGGGGGCGCATGGTTTGCAGGAGGGTGAGGGCCAGCTGGGCCTGCTGATGTATGAGGCTGGGGGCGTCCTGATTGCGCAGGCTGGGGATGTCGTAGTTGGTGATGCTGGGCTTGGAGAAAAAGACATCCAGCGCCAGCGGCAGGAAGATGGACTCCACAAAGCCCGCGGGCACGGGCAGCGGCACGCCGGGGTCGGGGTGGCCGGGGGCGCTGGTGTACACATCGGCGGTGGTCAGCTGGCCCAGGGAGCAGCGGGCCTGAAACTCCAGCACCAGGTCGGTGGCGGCGGGGCTGTTGAGCATCAGGCGCTGGCACACGCGGCCGGCGCTGAGCGTGCTTTCGATAAAGTAGCACACGCAGGCAGCGGCGCTGTTTTCCGCCAGCTCCTGGCGGCTGCTCACGGCCACGATGCGGCGGCTGCTGCCGCGCAGGCGCAGGGGCTCCAGCACGGTGATGATGTCCGGCGGCAGCTCCACGGTGTCTGCCTTCAGGGTGGCGGTGCCGCTGCTGCTGTCTGCGAGGTAGGGAAACTGCAGCGTGGCGGTTCCGCCATCGCTGCTGAGAGAGAGGATGCGGTTGGGCTCGCTCTCTCCGGGCAGCAGGATCTGGCATCCAGCGGCCCAGGCGGGAAAGCTGCCCGTGGCAGTGGTGCCGCCGCGCGTGAGACCGCCGACGCTCAGCGTGGCAGGCGCGCGAAACCACACGCTGCGCTGCTGCTTGGCGGCAAAGAGCGGGCCCAGCAGCGCCATCTGCTGCAGCGCGGCATTGCAGGAGGCCAGGGCGTCTGGCAGCGGATCGTCAAAATCGGCGCCTCCGGCAAAGGGGATGCCGCGCTGCTCCACGCGGAGATAGCTGAGCATGGTGGCGATGGTGTCTCGTACGGTCATAGCTTTTTGTGGTAGGATGTGGTTTATTCAAAGAAAACGGCAGAGATCAGTCCACGGCCAGGGGCTTCACACGGGGCTCGGGCATGGAGGCGCTGACGCTGTCCAGCGTGGCGATGATGTCGGCCTCCTGAGCCAGGCGGTAAATGCGGCCGCTGCGGGTCAGTTCGCCGCTGGCGTAGCGGCCTACGTACACCTGGGTGCCGCAGTCCAGACTAGCACGGGTGCAGTCGGGGCCACGCCCGACGACGACGGCCTCCATGCGAGTGCTGGCGCCCTGCACGGCGGTGGGCAGCACGATGCCGGCTGCGGTGGTCTGCTCCTGCGGGGTCACATCGAGAAGAAGGTGGGTGCCAAGGGGGTGGATTCCGGGTGGGTTCATATCAGTATTAGGGTGTGGTTGTTTGTGGTTGTTTTGAGGAAAAGATGACGAATCAAGATTCTGAGTGCGGCATGGATGCAGGTTCACTGGCCTGCTGCTGCGGGGCAGCGCTGCGCCTGCGCCCCCGGGCGCGCGGCGCGGCTGCCGGAGGCTCCTGCCCCAAGGTGGGCGCAACGGTCGGCTCTGAGCCCGGCCCAACCACGATACGGGTTTCAGTGCTCGTGTCCGTTGCGCCCGTTTTGGGGGAAGAAAGAGGTGTGGATGGCTGGGGGGAGGTGGTTGGCTGCCCTGGCGCGGTGTGTGTCTGGGCGGTGCTGCCTGTAGCAGCATGGATGCCAGCCGTGGAGGAAGTGAGGCTGATTGTTTCTGCCAGCGCCGAAGCCTGGGGCTGGGTGGCTGTCAGCGTGGTGCCGGGCCTGGCGGCAGTGGTGGCCGGGTCTAGAAAGACCACCATGGCGTGCGGCAGACGGCGCTGATCCATCAGATCGTGTGCCAAGCGTGCGCCATCGGCCTGCCAGAGGTGCAGTGGCACGCGCAGAATGTGACCCTCCTGGGCTGACTCATGGCGAAAGATGTAGGAGCGCGTGCCTTTGTCATGAAAGTCATACGGAGCGGTGTTGCCCACGCCCACGAGTTTGAGAACGACGAGCGGCTCGTCAGCGCGTCGATGTTTCGCCAGCAGGGTGGAGTCCACGCGTGCGGGCAGGCGGGAAAGGGCAGGGGTGTTGGGTGTGGTGTGGGTCATGGTGGTCGGTTGATGAGTTGTTCTTTCGTGGCTGCTTTTCAGCAGGCAGGAGTGCGCGCCGCACTTTCTCCGGTTTCCTCCCTGGGCGGTCCGGGATGGACACGCCGCAGAGGGAGGTTTTAGGAGATTAAAAGTTCAAAGGTGAAAAAGCTGATCGTGGTAGCATCTGGTATGCGATTGCTCCGTTGCTGGGCTGGTGGTTGGTGTTGGCATCCTCCTCCTACTCCTCCTCCATCGGCTTGGTCACTGCGTGGCAAGGGAGGAGGAGTAAGAGTAGGAGGAGGAGAAGGATTGAGAGGTGTTGCGGCCCGCACGTTTTTGCAGCGTGCGGGCCGCGTGGTTTTGCGAGTTAGGCGCTCAGGGTGGGCACTTCCAGGCCGGGGTGCTGTCCTGCGTGGCGCAGCAGGGAGTAGCCGCTGGTCTTGCCATCGGTGCGGATGCACGGGGCCTGGCCAAAGACGGTCTCATAGCCGCCGCCATCCACAAAGGAGTAGTCGTCCTTGTCGCCCACGAGGAGGTCGTCTCCCACATAGGCGCGCACGGCGCTCTCCTGGCCGAGGATGAGGCTGCACATGTCCACCGCACCATTGGCATTGCACGGGATGATGTAGGCTCCCGCGTCAAACTGCGAGGTCCAGACAAAGTCCGGAGAGCAGTTCGAGGTGGAGCCCGCGCCACCTGCACGGCGGTTGTCATTGGTGCCGTCCCAGCCCCAGTTGTCACCCGTGGCGATGAAGTTCCCCAGCGTGGCCGTGCCGTAGCCGGAGGCGCTGCTGGTGGCCATCGGGTCCAGGATCTTCTCGATGACGATCTTGTTGCCGTTGTTGCCCTGGCCGTTCCAGCGCACAAAACCCACCGAGCCGTCGGGATTGAGAATCCACGCATAGTACTTGGTGGCGGTGTCTGTGATGGTGCTGTAGAAGCTGCTCCAGCTCACGCCGCCAGGCGCCGTGGTGGCGGTGCTGATGGACTGGTTTTCATACCATTCATACTTGTAGCCCCCCATCCACGCCATGTAGGGCGTCTTGGTGTCCGTGGCGTGGCTCTTCAGCACGCAGTCGGTGTTGGCGCTGTTCACGCTGAAGCCGGTGCTGAGGATGGCGCGCGGGGCCAGTGGATCGGCGCACTGGTCGTTCTCCGGGTCCACGCTGGCGTGCTCAAAGAGGCCCACGCCGTTCCAGTCCAGCAGCTTGCCGGAGAAGAGCGGGTTGTCCTCGTTGCTGCGTGCGCCGCCGTGCAGGGCTGCCTGCTCGTAGCTGCTGGAGTTCTTGATGCCGGCGATCGCCGCATCAGGGATGTACACCATAGGCTTGTAAACCGGGCTGCCGTGCTTGTTCGTCACCACGATGGAGCGGCCGCCGAGGCGGCGCCACTGCGGGATGGCGTTGGTGATGCCGCTGGGCGTCAGCGTGTCCAGCGCGTTCAGGCTGGCCAGCGTCTTGCGCCCGTTGGGATAGATCGTGTTGCCCACGCCCTGGAGCTTGAGCGCCATCTTCATGTCGTTCATGCGGCGGCGGCCCAGCTTCTCGCGCAGGGCCAGCAGCACGGCGGACTTCACCCCACCACCAGCAGCCATGAACTTGACCTGCTTCTTGGTGAACTTGAAGGCATCGCGCCAGAAGTCCACGGTGCAGGAGAAGGTCTTGAAGTCCACGCTGGACTCATTGCCGCGCAGAGGCTGCTCGCCTCGGGCTCCGGGGCCGCGCGGCTGGCTCATGACGGTGAATTTGATCTCGTCCCCCGGCTGTGCGCCGCTGAGGTCTTTGCGCACGATGAAGGGCTTTCCGGAGCCCTCCCCGCCTTCGAACATGGAAAAGTCGTCCACCGAGCGCGCCCCTTTGCGGAGCTGCTGGGAGTACACTTTGGCCACGATGGAGGGATCAGCCGCGACGGCTGAGGCCAGCGTGGAGACAATGGATTCTGCGTGATAGTCTGGCATAGGTTTGTCTCAGTGAAGAGATAGGTTTTGATGTTTTTTAGCTTGGTTTTCTGTCCTGATTGTTTCTTGAACGCCGTGCTTTAGGCCGTGGCCATGCCGCATGGCAGGAATGAGCATGAGATACCAGCACGTGGCCGGAGGGCGGTCCCTGCTAGCGCCGCATGTGCGCGTGCGCGGAGGTGAGCCTGTCCAGGCTGCGGATGAAGGATTCCTGCTGCTCAGGTGTCAGCCGGTCGATCTCCGCCATGGCTGTCTGTGGAGACAGCGCACCTGCGGAAAACGCGTGGCCGACAGGGGAGCCGGGCAGCCTGACCGCGTGGCGCGGAGCTGGCGGCACCCCGGACAAACCTCCCGCAGATCCCGGGCTGTACGCCGCGTGTCCGGAGAAGAACTTGTCCATCACCCTGCGGCCGATCTTCTCTGGCCAGTCAGGGTGACTGAGGATTGGGTCGTTCTTTGCTTCTGCAAGAAGAATTTCATCATCGCAGTGCGGCAGGAAGTTTGAGCCTGCATCTGCGATGAGATGGGAGAAGTGATCCATCGCCCGTGTGTGGCTTTCCGCCTGGCTGCTCATCCACTCGGCGCTCACGGTGGTGGCTTCGCGGCGTGCTTCGCGCAGGTCCATCTTCACATCCGTCATCTGCTCCAGCAGATCGGTGGCGGCGGGGTCGTACGTTTCCTTGGCCGTGCGGTACTGCTGTTGCAGGCGGGAGAGCTGCGTCTCCAGCTGCGCCACCTGTGGAAAAATCTCCGGCACCACGGATGTGGGGCTGGCCTCCTGCTCATACGCGGCCTGCGGCTGCGAGTACTCCGGCGCAGGCGCGGACTCCTGCGGCATGCCGGAGATGCCAAAGACCTCCGCAAACGCCTCCGCCGGTGCCTGCCCTGCGCGGATGAGATCCAGCGCACGCACGGTGCGTGCACGGTCGGCGGGTTTCAGTGCTTTGATGGACACACGCGCCGGGCCTGTCAGTGTCTCGGCCTCCGGCTGCTCGCGGGTTTCAGGTGCATTCACATCCTGCGCTGCATCCAGCGCGGCCTGGATAAGATAAGGGTCCCCGCTTTCCAGATCCGCCAGCTGCGCATCCGAGATCTTCGCCAGGTCCGTATGCGCCAGGGCCTGATCCAGCGCAGACAGGGTGGCGCCGCTCTCCTGCTGAGCCGCCGCTGCCTCTGCGGCGGACTCCTCCGCTCCGAGGCTGCTGAGCACCGCGCTGGCGTCCGCCTCCGTGAGGCTGGAGAACACGACGGCGTCCGAGGCCGCATCGGCCGGGGAAGGGGAGGGGGTGGCTGGGCTGTCTGTCATAATGGTAGGTTGTGGTATGTCCGGTTTCTGGTCTCTGGATTAAAGTCGGGGGGCATGTGCCTGCGGCCCTCAGGTCTGCGCGTCATTCACCGCCCCGGCATGCCGGAATGTGGCAGGTGCAGGGGCTTGTGATTGTTCATGCTGTGGTCAGGTATCGTGGTCGATGTAAAAGTCCTTGGGACGCATTTTCCAGAGTCAAGGCGAATGATGAAACAATGGATACCACATCATGCCATGCCGTGGGATCGCATGCGTCCTCATTCCCTTTTTGGCAGATTCCGGCGTCTTTTTCCCATCTGCCCGCCTAGGCCGTGTTTGAAAACCCTCAAGAGCCATATCTGAGCCAGTCGATGACGGAGGCAAACTGAATAAGGGAGAGGAAGTGGCGAGCAAGCTTA
>NZ_JACHIG010000018.1 GCF_014203095.1 Prosthecobacter vanneervenii
GGTGAACGTTCGCTGAAGCAAGCCCGCCGATTTTTTCACCGCAAAAAATCTCGCCATCGCTCCACCCTCTTGCCACCATGCCATCATGCGTTTCCTCCTAGCCCTCTGCCTTCTCGCCCTGCCGCTGGCCGCCGCCGATCAGCGCCCGCCGAACATCGTGCTTATTCTTCTCGATGACCTGGGCTACTCCGACCTCGGCTGCTTCGGTGCGGAAAAAATCAAAACTCCCCACATCGACCGCATGGCCGCAGAGGGCACCCGTTTCACCAGTTTCTACGTGGCCCAGGCGGTTTGCAGCGCCTCCCGCGCAGCGCTCATGACCGGCTGCTACGCCAACCGCGTCGGCATGCAGGGCGCCCTGAACCACACCAGCAAAGAAGGCATCCACCCCGACGAGCAGCTTCTTCCCGAGCTGTTGAAGACACGCGGCTACGCCACCGCCGCCTTTGGCAAATGGCACCTCGGCACCGACCTGCTCTTCAATCCCCTTCGCAATGGCTTCGATGCCTTCCTCGGCATCCCTTACTCCAACGACAACAGCAAATACCACCCCTCGCTGGCCAATGTGATGCCTCCCCTCCCTTTCTACGATGGTCTCAAAGTCATCGAGACAGACCCCGACCAGAGCCAGTTCACCCATCGCTTCACCGCCGCCGCCACGCAGTTCATCCAGCAGCACAAAGACACCCCCTTCTTCCTCTACGTCCCCCACGTCATGCCTCACGTCCCCATCTTTGCCTCCGACAGCGCGCGCGGCAAATCCAGCGCCGGACTCTATGGCGATGTTGTCGAGGAGCTCGACGGTTCAGTCGGCCAGATCCTCGCCACCATCCAACGCTGCGGCATTGATGAAAACACCCTCGTCATCCTCTTCTCAGACAACGGCCCCTTCCTCAGCTACGGCAACCACGCCGGCAGCGCCAAGCCCCTGCGCGAGGGAAAGCTCACCACCTTTGAAGGCGGCGTCCGGAGCCCCTTCATCGCCCGCTGGCCCGGCCACGTCCCCGCTGCCCGCGTTTGCGACGAGCCCGTGATGGAAATCGATCTCCTCCCCACCATCGCCTCACTCGTCGGAGCGCAGCTTCCTCAGCGCAAGATCGACGGCCTCAATATCCTCCCGCTCCTCGAAGGCAAAGCAGACGCCACATCACCTCACGAGTCCCTCGTCTTCTACGGCGGCGATGAGCTCCAGGCCATCCGCAGCGGCCAGTGGAAGCTCCACTTCCCCCACCCCTACATCACCGTGGACGGCGAGCCCGGCCGCGATGGCAAGCCCGCACGCTTCGGCCAGATGCAACCCAAATCCATCACCCAGAGCGGCATCGCAGGCATCGCCTCACGCCACGGCTACCGCGTCGAAAACATCGGCCTCTCCCTCTTCAATCTGAAGGACGATCCCGGCGAAACCCGCGACGTCGCCCACGATCACCCCGAGATCGTCGAGCGCCTCAAAAAGCTCGCCGAACCCACCCGCCAGCAGCTCGGAGACGCCCTGCAAAAAATCCAAGGCACCGAAAACCGCCCCCTCGGCCTCGCCCCATAGTGGAGGATAGCCGTCCCGGCTGTCCTTGAGAGACAGGCTTCCAGCCTGTCCTGCTAACGTGAGGGACTAGGATGGTACTCTCTCCCGAGCCCCCCTCACCGCCTCGCCCGCTCCCTCGCGATCACATCCCGGATATGCTCCATCCGGTTCGCCGGATTCGGATGCGAGCTCATAAAGTCCGACCTGTTCGCCCCGCCGCTCACCTGCGCCAGGATCTCCATCACTCCGATCAGCGCCTCCGGATTATATCCCGCCTGCATCATGAACCGCACGCCGAGCGCGTCAGACTCAGACTCGTCATCGCGGCTGAAC
This sequence comes from Prosthecobacter vanneervenii, assembly GCF_014203095.1. Taxonomy (NCBI): domain Bacteria; kingdom Pseudomonadati; phylum Verrucomicrobiota; class Verrucomicrobiia; order Verrucomicrobiales; family Verrucomicrobiaceae; genus Prosthecobacter; species Prosthecobacter vanneervenii. The sequence continues at coordinate 1,856 of NZ_JACHIG010000018.1, forward strand.
TTCATCACCCGCCATTGCGCCACCATCTGGGCTATCTGCGCCCCCGAGTTGCCGTGCCCGTCGGACGCCATCACTCCCAGACCTTGAGCGATCCCGCTCCACAGCCGGGTGCTGGCCATTTGCTCATTGGAGTGCCGTCCCACCACGTGCCCCATCTCATGCCCCAGCACGCCCGCCAGCTGATCCTCCGACTTCAGTCGGCGAAACAAAGCCTCGGTGATGAAAATCTGCCCTCCCGGCAGCGCAAAGGCATTCACCGTCTGCGGGTCCGCCAGCAGGTGAAATTTAAATTGGTAGGGCGTCTCCCGCGCCGCAGTCGAGGAGATCAGCCGGCTCCCCACCCGCTCCACCAGCGCCCGCCCCGCTGCATCACGCGAGAGGCCACCGCTCTCACGGATCATCTGCGGTGTGGACTGCAGCCCCAGCGCTATCTCCTCCTGCGGAGTGGCCAGCGCCAGCGTTTGCTTCCTGCCGGTAAACTCGTTTTGGTAGCTCGTGGTGCTCAGCCAGTTGTAAATCAGTGAGCCGACAATGATCAGCAGCCCCAGAATGATGCGCGGATTCAGCCCGCCACCACCACGGCCTCGTTCATCTCCAAAGAAGTTAATCTGCTGCGGCTGAATGAGTCTCTGCAGTGTCTGATTCATGCCCTGCTTTATACCTCACGGAAAAATCTTGAGCCAGCGCCTATTTTGCGGCATTGCAGCTCATGTCGTTGTTTCAGGATCAAGATCACCCGGTGGATTGGGGCCGGAAAGGCTCTCAGGCGGTGGTGACTCTGGCCTGTCTCTTTGTTGTCCTCACCGGGCTCAAGATCGCGGCCAATGTGCTCGTGCCGATCGTCTATGCCTTCTTCCTCGCGGTTCTCAGCTACCCCATGGTGCGCTGGCTGCGTCGGCGCCGGGTGCCCGCAGGCCTGGCCTTGGGCGTGACCATGCTGGTAAACCTCAGCGCGCTCGCTGGCCTCGTCACCGTGGGTGTCCGTTTGCTCATCAGCTTCTGGCGCGATCTCCCCAATTACCTCCGCGGCCTTGAAAGATATTCCAACGATGCGGCCACTTGGTTTGAAGCCAAAGGCTTCGTCGGCGCCAAGGCCACCGTCAGCGGCATGTTCGACTGGAACAACCTCATCAGCTGGGCCACCCAGCAGGACGTCATGAGCAATCTCGGCTCCCTCGGCATCAGCACCTTCGGCACTCTCGCCACATTCCTCGCCAGCCTCATCATGGTCATCATCGTCATGATGTTCATCCTCATGGAGGCACACGGCACCCAGAGCCGCCTGCAGGCCGTCAGCCTTTCCGGCGGCCCCGATCTCAGCGGCCTCATGCGCAGCGCCGACGACATCCAGAAGTACCTCGGCGTCAAAACCCTCATCAGTGCCCTCACCGGTCTCATGGCAGGCTTCTGGTGCTGGTTCTTCGACCTCCACTATCCCCTCCTCTGGGCGCTGCTCGCCTTCCTGTTCAACTACATCCCCGCCGTCGGCAGCACCGCCGCATCTGTCCCCGCCATCGTCGAGGCCCTTGTCCAGCACGGCCCCGGCACGGCCATCTTCGTCGCCCTCGGCTACGGCGGCATCAATTTCTTCCTCGATAACTTCGTGCAGCCCACCATGCTCGGAAACCGCTTCGGCATCTCCCCGCTCGTCGTCATTCTCTCCGTCATCTTCTGGGGCTGGCTCTGGGGCCCCCTCGGCATGTTCCTCGCCGTCCCCCTCACCATGGTCCTCAAGGTCCTGCTCGACAACAACACCGAGTTTCACTGGATCTCCGTCGCCATGGCCAAGAAAAAAATCCGCCACGGCGAAGTCGAAGTCGCAGGCTACGACCTCCAGATGAACGAAGACGAAACCATCGGCGGCGGCGCCACCACCGAATTCCCCGGCCGCGAGAAGTAAGACTTCTGGAGCGACCTACGCGATGCCACATTGGGAATCGTTCAAGCAGCGCATTTAGAAGCTTCCTGCCTCCCGCTTCTCGAAGCGCGACCTGTGCGATGCCCAGCACAAGGTAGGGAGACTTGTCCCCAAGCCTCCGCCGAATGCTTCAATGCGTGCTTTCCAGAAATGGCACTCGCCAAACACCCAACTCGCGGTCTGAAGGGCCGCAGGATTCAGCCCAGGACGCAGCGCAGCAAGCCCTGGGTTTCCAGCCAGCATTCCGGAAAGCAAACCCAGCAGTCCCTTCACTCACCGCGTTCTCCAGCAGCGTCTCCCCGCCCCTCCATCCCCGCGCAGCCACTCCCCCCATCACACCTGTGCCAAATCGTCCTTCCTCCTGTGCCATCTGCGCACACTAAACCAAGCGCTTAGCACCGCCAAATCGCGCTCCTTCCCAGGCAAATCAGGCGTAGCAGCTCATGCCAGCCCTGTGGCATGCTTCCAGCAAAAGGATCAGAGAAACAACCCTTCTCCCACCAACCATGTCTCCCGAAAAATTCACCGTCAAACTCCAGGAAGCCTTCAATGCCTCTCAGTCCGTCGCCACCCGCCACGGCCATCAGGAGCTGAAGCCCTCCCATCTCCTCCTCGCCCTGCTCGAGCAGGAGGGCGGCATCGCCGTTCCCCTCTTTGAAAAAGCCGCCGTCAATCCCGCTGCCGCCCAAAACCTCAAAGCCAGCGTCGAGGCCCTCCTTGCACGCCAGCCCAAAGTCAGCGGCGGCACCAGCGGCCTGCATCTCTCCAATGAGATGCGCGAGCTCATGACGAAGGCCGAGGATGAGCAGAAAAAGCTCAAGGATGAATACCTCAGCGTCGAGCACATCATTCTCGCCCTCTTCAAAACCAAGACCGAACTCTCCGACCTCCTCAAGCAGGCCGGACTCACCTACGACACCGTTTCCAAGGCCCTCACCACCGTGCGCGGCAGCCAGCGCGTGGTCGATCAGGACCCCGAAGGCAAATACCAGACCCTCGAAAAATACGGCACCGACCTCACCGCCCGCGCCAAGCAGGGCAAGATCGACCCCGTCATCGGCCGCGATGAGGAAATCCGCCGCGTCATGCAGGTCCTCAGCCGCCGCACCAAAAACAACCCGGTCCTCATCGGCGAGCCCGGCGTTGGCAAGACCGCCATCGCCGAAGGCCTCGCTCGCCGCATCGTCGCTGGCGACGTCCCCGACTCACTCAAAGGCAAACGCCTCATCAGCATGGACCTCGGCGGCATGATGGCCGGGGCCAAGTTCCGTGGTGAATTCGAGGAGCGCCTCAAGGCCTTCCTCAAAGAGGTCACCTCCAGCGAAGGCGAGATCATCCTCTTCATCGACGAGCTCCACACCATCGTTGGCGCAGGCAAAGCCGAAGGTGCCATGGACGCCGGCAATCTCCTCAAGCCCCAGCTCGCCCGTGGCGAACTCCGCTGCATCGGTGCCACCACGCTCGATGAGTATCGTAAATACATCGAAAAAGACCCCGCTCTCGAACGCCGCTTCCAGCCCGTCAAAGTCGGCGAGCCCAGCGTCGAGGACACCATCGCCATCCTACGTGGTTTGAAGGAACGCTACGAGGTGCACCACGGCGTCCGCATTCAGGACGGCGCAATCATCGCCGCCGCCACGCTGAGCAATCGCTACATCACCGACCGCTTCCTGCCGGACAAGGCCATCGACCTCGTCGATGAAGCCGCCAGCCGCATCAAGATCGAGCTCGACTCCATGCCCACGGAGATCGACGTCATCGAGCGCCAGATCATGCAGGGCGAGATGGAGCGCCAGGCCCTGAAAAAAGAAAAGGACGCCGCCTCCAAAGCCCGCCTCGAAAAACTCGACAAGGAGATCGCTGATCTCAAGGAAAGCTCCGCTGCCCTCAAAGCCCAGTGGCTCAAGGAAAAGGAAACCGTCGATGCCGGCCGCAAGGTCAAGGAGGAGATCGACCGCCTCCGCACCGAGCTCGAACAAGCCCAGCGTCGTGGCGACTTCGGTCGTGCCGGTGAGATCCAGTATGGTCTCATCCCCGACCTCGAAAAGAAACTCAGCGCCGCCCCCGTGGAGGCCTCCCAGCCACGCTCCGCCCACTCGCTGCTGCGCGAGGAAGTCACCGAGGACGACATTGCCCGCGTCGTCGCCAACTGGACCGGCATCCCCGTCTCACGCCTTCAGGAGGGCGAGCGCTCCAAGCTCGTCAAAATGGAGGAGCGCCTCAGCCAGCGCGTCATCGGCCAGAAGGACGCCATCGCCGCCGTCAGCAATGCCGTGCGCCGCGCCCGCGCCGGCATCCAGGATGAGAACCGCCCCATCGGCAGCTTCCTCTTCCTCGGCCCCACCGGCGTCGGCAAAACCGAACTCTGCAAAGCCCTCGCCGAATTCCTCTTCGACGACGAAACCGCCATGACCCGCATCGACATGAGCGAGTACATGGAGAAGCACAGCGTCAGCCGCCTCATCGGCGCGCCTCCCGGCTACGTCGGTTATGAAGAAGGCGGCCAGCTCAGCGAGACCGTCCGCCGCCGCCCCTACAGTGTCGTGCTCTTCGATGAAGTCGAAAAAGCCCACCCCGATGTCTTCAATGTGCTGCTGCAGGTCCTCGACGACGGCCGCATCACCGACGGCCAGGGCCGCACGGTCGACTTCAAAAACACGGTCCTCATCATGACCAGCAACATCGGCAGCAACGCCATCCAGGACGTCAGCAATCCTGAGCAGCGCGATGCCCTCGTGCGCGACAGCCTCAAGCAGTTCTTCCGCCCCGAGTTCCTCAACCGCATTGATGAAATCGTCATCTTCGACCGCCTCGATGCCGCTCAGCTCGACAGCATCGTCAAGATCCAGCTCCAACGCGTCATCGACCGCCTCGCCAAGCAGAACATCCACCTCACCGTCACCGACGACACCACCCGCTACCTCGCCGACGCCGGCTTCGACCCCGTCTTCGGCGCCCGCCCCCTCAAACGCGCCATCCAAAAACACCTCCTCGATCCCCTCAGCCTCGCCGTCCTCGAAGGCAACTTCAAAGAAGGCGACCACATCACTGCGGAGATGAAGAGCGGAAAGGTGCAGTTTGTGAAGAGTTAAATCGCATTTTCATACTTTTATTCTGCCCCGGATCTACCAGCCATTTGCCAAGCATCAGTGTCCTGTATCGCGAAATCGACATCTGCCTTGAATGAAGTCCAACTTCTGGTTTGCAATGCAATGGAACGAAGAACATCCAAGCCAACACCCCAAAATCGAGCATCCCTGAGAAGTTCGAGAGCTAGTCCATCATCGCAATATCTGAGCCGATTTCGAAGAATACCTCGGATATAGTACAATTCTCGGATATCCGGCTCTGTTTTTGCCTGTCGACTAACCCGGCATATTCCTGAAATTTTACTGAAGGCTGCCGCCCAACTCTCCAGTGTCACCTTATTATCAGACTCAAATACCAAATATTGCTCTGCCGCGACATCCATCGCGCTGGTAATTTCTGGAATCGAGAAGGTGCGCACCCATTTTTTGATGTCGTTTTTTCCATTATCATTGAGTTGATAACCAGGCGCAAGATCCTCCCAATATGTGCACAGCTCACTAACTGTAGTGTTTGCAAGACTCTTCAGCCCACGCTGCCACTCCATCATCATTTCGAGCTGCTCTCGGCGCTCTTGGAGCTTGTCCATTTGGGACTTTGCTTTTTTCAAAGCCGAATCGTCGCTCAAGAGTTTGTCTGACTTTCCTAAATTACAACCTTCACAGCTGGTTATCAGATTGGTTATGTCATTGTCACCGTCATTCGCGACAGGATTTATGTGATCGATGTGAAGAATAACATCTGGAGCCGCTTTTCCGCAATACTGACAGGTAAATTTGTCACGCTTCAATACTTCGAACCGAATAGATTTCGGGATGTTTTTCCGCCTGTTTTCGATGTCGTTCATTGAGTCATTAATGCACCTCTCACGAAGCTGCGCAGCCCCCTACTTCCGCCTCACCCGCTTCGGCTTCTCTGGCACCAGCGTCATCTGCGGCGTCACCTTGATCCCCATGCGCTTGTAGTAGTCCATCATCTTCTCCGTCGCTACTCGGCTGGCTTCGAGACCGATGCGCACCATCTCCGACATTTCCATCGGCGGAACTTCCTGAACTTTAGTGGAAGCAAGCATGGTCTGGAGTTGTTCGAGGTTATGAGTGCTGCTGTCCGCAATCTGACGATGCGGTGGCAAGGCATTGTCCCACAGCACCCACTCATCGGCAAGCGGCAGATAATCCTGCATGAAATGCTTCCGGCTCCTGTCAAACCGGCGGCGCACATCCTCATCAGGCACATGGTGACCGCCCATCTTCACCCGCAGCGCCACACGCCCAACCGCCTGATCGCCAGAGCCAATCATGATGTAATGCAGCAGAAAACGATACCCCTGCGCCTTCGCCTCCCGAATCATCGCGACATACGTTTTACCGCTCAGTGTGGACTCAATCGCAAAGCTCGCCTTCGCCGCGATCAAACCTCGCGCCTCTTCTATCAGCAGCCTCCCCGCCTTGAATGCCGTAAGGCTCGGATCCAGCGGCGAAAGCCCCCGCGCGATCTCATCTGCATTGAGAAAGCGCATGATGCCAAGACGCGGCAGCAGCTCGCGGGCGAGCGTGGTTTTGCCAGCCCCGTTGCAGCCACCCAGAATGCACAATGTCGGTGTCATGCCTGTTGCGTCTTATCTTCCACAAAATCACCCGGACACAACCGCTTCACACCCTTCGTCAGCGGATTCTGATCCTTGCGCCCATGCACATATAGCGCCGTCCACTCCGCCAGCCGACGCCCCAGAATCCGACACGCCTCCTGCGTCTCCTCCTCACGCGGTTCCTTCGAGGCCACCGCGCCATAATGCAGCGTCATCTTCCGGCCCGAGTAGTCCGTCACGCCAAACACCAGGAACCCAAAATTCATGAGTACCGTCAGGATCGACTGACACGCCATCTCCATGCCCCCTCCCCAGCCGCCTGCACTGCTGAAAGCGCACGCGATCTTACCGTCCACCTCCAGCCACTTGTCCGCCATCGTCTCGTCCCAGAAGCGCTTCATCTTCCACGACAGAATCCCCATGTTCGTCGGGCTCCCCACCGCCAGCCCGTCGCACCACACCACATCCTCCGCCGTCGCCTCATCCACATGCCTCACCCGCACCTCCGTCTCCGGTACCTGCCCCGCCCCTTCCGCCACCAAAGCAGCCATCTTCGCGACATTGCCACTGCGGGAGTCATAGAGGACGAGGACTTTGTTCATAAAAGACATGGATAACTGGGCAAAGTAAGCGCTTTCTGGCTGAGCGCTCAACACTATTAGAATCAGTCGATAGAAGGTGCCAAACGTGTCAACGTTGACGCGAGATATGCAATCATTCAAATTAGAAGCATGAAGGAAGAAGAAGCCGTTTTTGTGTTGGGTAAAAAGTTCAGCTTCGCCCGAAACGAAGGAGAAAATCTTCCCACAACACGCGTGCGCGTTGGCAGCTCAATGGTCCTGCCAGAGGAGCTTGCAGACGAATATGACAAGCATTTCCCGCCAGGACCGAGAAAACACAAACGAGAAACCAACCGCGTGCTGAAATATGAACTCACGCTCGTTTTGGATGTCGATCGCAGCCCCGTCGAACATGGTTTGCGATTCTTCATTGAGGGACGCCCGATCGATGTCCTGGCAGATCATGCTGTTTTTTACGGAGCCGCAGCCAGCGAGTATCAGACGCTCATTTCTTCGAATAACAGCAACCGATATGACATCATTCGTGGGCACAGAATGACTTTTGTCATCGACAAGCTGGAAGAAAAAATGTCGGTCAAACAAGCCTCATTTTCTTGTGGCAGCACCCCTTGCAGTGAAGTGCCCATCATGGGCAGATTAACCACCTGGCTCCGAATAGAAGACTACGGAATGCACGACCCGGTTTATTTTCCCTTTGTGCCGTTTGATGCCTTTTGGAAAACCTGGAACTGGTACGTTGATCAACGCTCAAAGCAGATTGAGCAGCTTCGAAACATGCCGCTGCCGTCCTTTCCTCCTGAGATTCTAAACGATTAACCATCACCTCTTTTCCTGAAGCAACCCGCGACTTCCCGCGTTTGCTGCTAATCCATGAAGCGCCTTCTCCTCCTCACCCTGCTCCTCCTCGGCGCATTCGCCCACGCTGCGGACAAGCCCAACATCATCTTCATCCTCGCCGATGACATGGGCTATGGTGATGCTGGCTGCTTCGGCCAGAAAACACTCACCACGCCCCATCTCGACAAAATGGCCGCACAGGGCATGAAGTTCACCCGCATGTACGCCGGCTGCACCGTCTGCGCCCCGTCGCGCTGCGTCCTCATGACCGGCCTGCACACCGGCCACTGCCGCGTGCGTGGCAACGGCGAAGGCCATATCCCCGACGACGACCTCACGCTTCCCAAGGTCCTCAAATCCGCCGGCTACCACACCGCCTGCATCGGCAAATACGGCCTCGGCAAACCCATCCCCCTCGACGACCCGCAGCGCAAAGGCTTCGATGAATTCTTCGGCTACGTCGGCACCAGCCACGCGCATAACTTCTACACCAAAGCCCTCGTCCGAAACGGCAAGATCGTTGAGCTCCCCAACACCGTCATCCCCGGCTCCGCCAAAGATGCCAAAGATTACTCCGACAGCGACCTCGTCGGCACCGGCGTCGCTCCTCTCGATGGCCGCAAAGCCTGGGTCCCCCAGCTCCTTGCCGATGACGTCCAGCGCTACCTCGGCGAACGCGCCAAAGCCAAAGAGCCCTTCTTTCTCTACTACGCCTTCAATATCCCCCACGCCAACAACGAGGCTGGCAAAAACTCGCCCCTCGGCCACGGAATGGAATCCCCCGACTACGGCGAATTTAAAGACAAGGACTGGCCCGATGCCGAAAAAGGCTTCGCCCAGTTCATGCGCTTCCTCGACAACGAGGTTGGCAAAGTCCTCTCCCGCCTCAAAGAACTCGGCCTCGCCGAAAACACCCTCGTCATGTTCTCCAGCGACAACGGCCCCCATCAGGAGGGCGGTCATCAAAGCGACTTCTTCAACAGCAACGGCGACTTCAAAGGCATCAAGCGCGACATGACCGACGGCGGCATCCGCGAGCCCTTCATCGCCTGGTGGCCCGGCAGGATCAAAGCAGGCACCACCAGCGAACACGTCTGCGGCTTTCAAGACATTCTCCCCACCCTGGCGGATCTCAGCCTCACCAAACTCAGCAGCGATCCCCAGCTCGACGGCATCTCTTTTGCCCCCACCCTCCTTGGCAAATCAGATCAGCAACAGCACTCCCACCTTTACTGGGCCTTCGATGAACAGGGCGGCAAGATCGCCGTTCTCAAATGGCCCTGGAAACTCATCCACCTCAACACCGGCGCAGCTCCGAAAAACCCAAAAGCCAAAGGCAAGCCCAAGCCCCTCGAAAAACTCCTCTACAATCTCGAAACCGACATCGGCGAAGAAAAGAACCTCGCTGCCGAAAAGCCTGAAATCGTCGTCGAACTGGAAAAACTCATGCAGGCCTCATACCGCGCGCCTTAAAGCCCCGCGTACCATCCCCACCCCGCCTGCCACAAACAGCAGCGGAAACCAGATGGAATACAGCGCAGCCCGCGAGCCATGCTGCAGCACCGCCTCATCCGGTGCTGTCGGATTCACATAACACACTCGCTCCGTGCCGGGAGGAAACTCCTGCTGCCTCTGCATCGCCACATCCAGATGCGGCGTAGGCGCTGCCTCCACTTGACGGATGCGTGTGCTGCGGTGCTTGCTGCCTGCAAATTCATACTCATAGCGGATCTCCACCCGGTGCGCGGGATCCGTGTGCGGAGTCGGGCGCTCGCCCACCACTTTGGACGACACGATTCGGCACGGCACCTGCACCCACTTGCGCGTCATCTGCGCCTTTTCATACGAGAGCCACATGCGCCAGGCAAAGAATGATCCGGCGATGATGAGGAACACTCCCATCGCTCCCAGCCACAAGCGGCCTGATTGAGATGCAAATTGATTCTGCGACATGGCTTCAGGGGAAGCAGGCTTTGACTACGCTTCACACGTGTTCCATACAGAGATGCGACCATCTCGCAAATTTCCACATGTCCGACCCCGTCCCCATTTCCATACGTCCGCCGCGCTGGCTGCTCAAGCCTGCCGTGGAGGGCGCTGCGGAGCTGGCGGCAGACATGGGGCTGCCTCCGCTCATGGCACAGTTGCTCGTGCAGCGCGGACTCACTACCGTGGAAGAGGCGCGCGATTTCCTCGTACCCAAGCTCGCCACGCTCGGAGACCCCACTGTGCTGCCAGAGATGGGCCTGGCCGTCAATCGCATCCTCCGTGCTGTGGACGCTAAAGAAAGCATCGTGCTTTATGGCGACTACGATGTGGACGGCGTCACCTCCATGGCGCTGATGCATCTCATCCTGAAGGCCTATGGGCTCGACACACACCTCTTCCTGCCCACCCGCATGGAGGAAGGCTACGGACTGAGCATGGACGGCATCGCCAAATGCTACGAGCAGTTTGGCAAGCCCGCTCTCTTCATCGCTCTGGACTGCGGCACCACCTCGCTCAAAGAAGTGGCCAAGCTGCGCGCAGATGGCGTGGACTGCGTCATTATTGACCACCACGAGCTCTCCCCCCTCGGCCGTCCGGACTGCCTGGCGCTGGTGAATCCCAAGCTCGGCACCGCCCACCACTACTTCTGCACTGCAGGTCTTGTTTTCAAAGTCTCCCACGCCCTGCTCAAGGCGCGTATGATTCCCGGCTACGATCTCAAGGAGACGCTCGACCTCGTGGCCCTGGGCACCGTGGCAGACTTGGTGCCGCTCATTGACGAAAACCGCCTCCTCGTGCGGCGCGGGCTCGAAGCCCTGGCACAGACGACACGCCACGGCCTCAAGGCCCTCAAGCAGATCGCCGGGGTGGATGGCATCGTGCAGACCCATCACGTAGGCTTTCGTCTTGGCCCTCGTCTCAATGCCGCAGGGCGCCTCGACACCGCCGCTACCGCCTTGCAGCTCTTGCTGGCTGCTGATCCCGATGAAGGTGCCATGCTGGCCGAGCTCCTCGAAGCCCACAACAAAGATCGCCAAAACGTCGAGCAGCAGGTGCATGCCGAGGCCGAAGCTATGCTCGCCGGTATCGGTGATCTCGAGTCCGTCTCCGCCATCGTCCTGGGCTCGCGCTCTTGGCACCCGGGCGTCATCGGCATTGTAGCCTCCCGCATCTCACGCCTCTGCCACCGCCCCACCATCCTGGTCTCCATTGATGAAAACGGCATCGGCAAAGGCAGCGGCCGCAGCATTCCCGGCTTCTCCCTCGTCGAGGCCATCGACATTTGCCGTGCCCACCTGCTCGGCGGCGGCGGCCACGCCATGGCCGCAGGTATCTCCGTCCACGAGGACAAGATCGACTCCTTCCGCACCGCCTTTCAGGAAGCCGCCCGCGAGGCCCTCAGCAAGGAGGCCATGACCGCCGTGCTGGAACTCGATGCCGAGGTCAAGCTGCGCGATCTCTCTCTGAGCTTCTTCGAAAGCTACAAGCTCCTCGAACCCTTCGGCCAGAAAAACCCGGAGCCCCTCTTTCTCTGCCGCAATGTGAAGCCCAAGCTCCCGGGCCGCATCATGAAGGACAAGCACCTGCGCATCATCCTCACCCAGGAGGGAGCCTCCATGGAGGCACGCTGGTTCAATGCCCCCATCGGCAGGCTACCCCCCGCCCCGTGGGATGTGGCCATGCGTATCCAGCGCGGCTGGTTCCGTGGCGTGGAGCAGTGGCAGCTCACCCTGGAGGCCGTCCGCACCGCAGAATCCGTTCAGCGTGGGTGATACCGGTAGTGCCCGGTAATCGGAAACTCAAACAGCCGGTTCTCATGCCTGGGTCCGCTGCCGATGTTGTGCACGATCCATGGCGTCGCACTGCCATCGGTAGCAGGCACCACGATGGCAATATGCGGTAGATTCTCCGGCACCGTACAGGTGATGATGTCTCCGGGCAGATAATCCTCCGCCCTCTGCGTCACCGGCAGCGCTGCCCCGCGTCGTTTGAAAAACGTCTGCAGATTCGGCACTCTCCGGTGGTCGATGTTTTTGTCCGTGCTGCGCAGGCCCCAGATTTTCGGGTATGAATCAAAGGCCCGCTTCATGTCCTCGTGCACCAGCTTTTGCAGATCAATGCCCAGCGCCCGGTAGCTGCGGATCACCTCATCCGTGCACACGCCCGTATCCGCAGGCACATCTCCTCTCGGATAATCCAGCACCACATACGCAGGATCGTAGCGCACCGTATGCTTCACCCGCTCCAGCGCCGCCTGCACCAGCCTCTCGGCAAAGGACGGCGCAGCAGTCTGCGCCATGCACGTCAAGGCGAAGGCTGAGAACAAAAGGCATACGCGGCACAAGAAAATCATGGCTCGATTCGACACGCAGAAGCTAAGCGGCGTTGAACTTATATCCCCCACTGTGCAAGACAATCCACCTCCCTTAGAGCAGCGTGAGCGGATTCACCCGCGTCTTCAGCGGAAAGGCCACCCGCTGCCCGTTCAGGCGATGGGATTCAAAAATGGCGCTGATCATCTCGATGGTCTCCCTCCCCTGCGCAGCATTACAAAGCGGCGCACGCTTTTCCTGAATCGCCGCGATCAGATCCAGCCCCGCCGCCTCATGGCTGGAGAGCTTTTTCCCCAGATCCGCGATGGGCTCAGCCTTATCCACCCCCGCTGTGGTGATCGGCACCCACTTCCGTGGCTCCTTGGCCGCCGGGTCAAACGGACTCCCCGTGCACAGATGTGCCACAGGCTCTTTGTCGATGCGGAAATCAATAATTCCCTTGGTGCCGATGATCTGCAGGCCAAACCCCGCCTCTTTCGTGCCTGCGCTCTGGATCGAATCAAAGAAGAGCGGCATGCCGCCCGCCAGTTCAAAGCGTGCATGCACCTCATTGCCAGCCAGCGAGCCAATTCCTTCGTCCCCCTCCTTCACGTCCGCCTTGGTCACGGGATTCCCCGCTTGCAGCACGGTGGCGCTGCATGCTTGCGGCGCCCCACCAAAAAACGTGGCCAGATTAAAGATATGGCAGCCCAGCACCCAAAGATCCAGCGAGCCTCCACGCGTATCCTCCTTGCCACGTCCGCGCATTTCCAGCACACGCCCTATGACACCATCCTGGATCAGCTTTGCCACCACCGGCAGCGCAGGATGGTAGCGGTTGCGGTGCGCGATGGCGATCTTGGTACCCGCCTTGTCCGCTGCCGCGATGACCTCGTCCACCTCCTCCAGGCTGCGGCAAAACGGCTTCTCAATATAAACGCCCTTCGCCCCGGCCTGAATCGCCGCCAGCAGCATGTCACGGTGCTGGTCGATGTGCCTCGGCCCGATTGCCACGAGGTCCGGCTTGGTCTCTGACAGCATGGCCTTGTAATCGGCAAACCCTTTGCTCACCCCCAGCTTCTTCAGCTCGCCAGCCAGCCCTTTTTCGTCCGCATCCGCGACTGCAGCGATTTCGACCGTGGGAATCTTGAGCCACATGGTATCAAGACCGTGACCATAGCTGCCTCGTCCGGTGTGTCCGATGATAGCAACCCGGAGCTTGGAATCAGCGGCGGCCAGGCTTGAGGTGACAAATACGGCAGGCAGGGAGGCGAGGAGACGGCGGCGGTTCATGAGCAACAGGAACGTTAGCACCCGCCCGAAAAACTCACCAGGATGTTTTCATTCCACCCAGAAAGCTGGAGAAACCACTCATAAGCGATTGTGAATTCACCTTTTGAGTTTGTTTGCTCCATTTTTTGTCTATCCATGCGGGCTGCTTATCCCGCAGCTCCCCCACCACCCACACATGTCAGACATCAAGGAACATGCCGCAGGAGACTCCGTGCCGGAGCTGAAGCAGCGTATTCAAGAACTTGAGGCCATGCTCCATGCCAGCAGCCTCCGCCTGCCCGACGCGCCTGCCGAGGCCGTGCGGGAGCTCGCAGAGAGCGAGGAACGCTTTGCCCTGGCTGTGCGTGGAACCAATGACGGCATCTGGGACTGGGACATTCGCACCGGAAAGGTCTTTTTCTCCCCCCGGTGGAAAAGCATGATCGGCTACGAGGAGACCGAGCTCGAAAACTCCTTCGCCACCTTTGAAAGCCTGCTTCATCCGGAGGACCACGATCGCGTTATGGCCATCCTGAACGACTATCTGTCAGGCTTCAGCCCCTACTACGCCGTGGAGTTCCGCTTCCGCCACAAAGACGGCAGCTGGCGCTGGATCCTGGCACGCGGTCGTGCCCTGCGAGACGCGTCCGGCACTCCTTATCGCATGGCGGGCTCCCATACCGACATCACCGAGCGCAGGCATGTCGAAGAGGAGCTGCGCCAGGCCCGGCACGATGCCGAGGCCGCCAGCAGCGCCAAAAGCTCCTTCCTGGCCAACATGAGCCACGAGATCCGCACGCCCATGAACGGCGTCATCGGCATGAGCGAGCTCCTGCTCGGCACCGAGCTGAATGACACCCAGCGCGAGTACCTCGAGATGCTCAAGCTTTCCGCGGACTCGCTGCTGGAGCTGCTCAATGACATCCTCGACTTCTCCAAGATCGAGGCTGGTCGCATGGATCTGGACGCGCACGAGTTTGATCTCAGCGAAGTTGTCACAGAGGTGGCACAGGCCATGGGCGTCCGGGCTTTCCAAAAACGCCTGGTGCTCCTGCATCACATCAATTCAGATGTTCCCGTGCGTCTCATTGGCGATGACGGCAGGCTTCGCCAGATCCTCGTCAACTTGGTCGGCAATGCCATCAAGTTCACCAACGAAGGCGGCGTCACCATCGATGTCAGCCTGGAATCCCTCACGGCAGACAAGGCCACGCTCCATTTCAAGGTCAACGACACCGGCATCGGCATCTCCGATGACATGCACGAGAGCATCTTCGAGGCCTTTACCCAGGCGGAGAGCTCCACCTCGCGTCGCTATGGCGGCACCGGCCTGGGACTGGCCATTTGCCACGATCTCGTCGGCCTCATGCAGGGCCGCATCTGGGTGGAGAGCCAGCCGGGAAAGGGCAGCACCTTCCACTTCACCGCTGCCTTTGGCCGCACCAGCGGCATCTCCATCAAGCCGCGCGCCCCGCGCAAAAAGACCGTCGTCACCACCAATACCTCAATGAAGGTTTTGATCGTCGAGGACGGCCACGTCAGCCAGCTCGTCGGCGCACGCATGCTGGAAAAGCGCGGCCACCATGTCACCCTGGCTTCCAGTGGGCGCGAGGCCATCGTCCGCTGCCAGAAAGACACCTTCGACGCCATTCTCATGGACGTCCACATGCCCGGGCTCAATGGCTATGAAGCCACCGCCAGAATCCGCCGCCTGGAGCAGAGCACCGGCAGGCATGTGCCCATCATCGCCATGACGGCCAATGCCATGAAGGGCGACCGTGAAAAATGCCTCGCAGCAGGCATGGATGACTATATTTCCAAACCCCTGCGCTCAGACGAACTCTTTCGTGTGGTGGAGCAATACGCCCAGCGTTCTGCTCCGCAGGATGAAGGGCAGCAGTCAGTGGAGGCTGCGCCTGCCGCCCCTCGTGCCAAGGTGGTGCCACCCCCCTTCAATCTCGCCGAATTCCGTGAGTCCACCGGGGATGAAAAACTCATCCGCAAGCTCGTCAGCATCTTCGCCGAAGACTCTCAGAAATACCTCCGCAAAGCCGAAAAAGCCCTCGCCACCGGCAAGGCCGGCCCGCTTTACGAGGCCGCGCACGCGCTCAAGGGCATGTTGGGCGTTTACGCCGCTGGCATCGCCCTCAAGCACTGCTCCGAACTCTGCGAATATGCCCATGCCGGAGACATGAAGGGTGCTCAGATCATGCTCGACCAGGTCAAAAAAGAATGCGTCACGCTGGATCAGGCCCTCACGGCTGCATTCCAGACCGGAGCCAAATAACCTCAGCGGTACTCCGTCATGCCGTCAAAGCCGTGCACCACTTGCACGGCATGTCCCAGTTCTTTCAAAATCTGTCGCGTCAGGTTCAGCTTCACCTGTAGTGCATTGTCATCGTGGTCAGGATCATGATGCACCACGACCCACTTTTTGGCCCCCACCAGCTTGGTCAGCGCACAAGCCGTGGCCAGATTGGAGTGCCCCCAGCCGATGCGTTTGGGATAATCCGTCGGCAGGTACTGCGCCTCGTGCACCAGAAGATCCACCCCGTCCAAAAACCTGAGGATGGGCTCATAGGGCACGACTAGATCCGAGTCACGTGTCAGCGTCACCGGCGCGCCCGTGTAGCCTTGGAGGAACTCATTGTCCGGCACAAAGGCCACGCTCCAGCCGTCATGCTCCACCTTAAAGCCCACCGTGGCGCCGGGATGCTGGGTAAACTCCCGCGTCACCGTCACGTCTCCGATTTTCACCGGCACGTCATCCAGAAACACAAAATTGATCTTGGCGCGCAGATCTTCGCGCTGGATCGGGAAATAGTCCCGGTCCATCTGGCCGCAGAGCAGAGATTCGATATTCTTCCCAAACCCGCGCTCCCCATACACCGTAATCTCATACCCGGGGATGTAGATTGGCGTGAAAAACGGAAAGCCCTGGATGTGATCCCAGTGCGTGTGCGTGATGAAAAGATGAATGTGGCACGGCCCTCCGGCCAGGAAGGACTGCCCCGCCTCACGCAGGCCGGATCCAGCATCAAACAGGATTCGTTCTTTGCCCGTGTTGTACTCGAAGCAGGTCGTATTGCCACCATGCTGCGCATAGCGCGCTCCGCATACGGGAATGGACCCTCGCGTGCCCCAAAGCTTCACATGCGGGCGCTTCGTATCCAGCACCGGTGCATACTGCTCCGCCACAACAGGCAAATGTTCACGGTGGGTGATCCCTTTCGTCGTCCCCGCTTCATGAAAATACTGGCGCAGTTTTTCGATCAGCAGCGCAGGGTCAAAGGGCTTGATCAGCACATCCACTGGACCAGTCTGCTGGATGTGTTTCAGCTCGGTGGCATAATCTTTCGCCGTGCAGACGATCACCGGCAGGTGTTGCGTGGACTGCTGCGCCCGCAGGTGCCTCAGCACCTCCAGCCCGTTCATCTTGGGCATGATCAGGTCCAGCACCAGCAGGTCGGGCTGAAACGCCTCCATCAGCTCCAGACACTCTTCTCCATCCTCTGCCACACGTACGATGTAGCCGTTCGTCTCCAACGCATGAGAGAGGCGCATGGACAACGCACGCACGTCTTCAGCCAGCAGGATTTTTTTGGGTGGGGTTGGTTGCACCATGTCTTGCCTCGGTCTTCTCAAATAAAACGTGCAGAAATGGTGGTCGGGCTGGCGGGATTCGAACCCACGACCTCTTCGTCCCGAACGAAGCGCTCTACCAGGCTGAGCCACAGCCCGCCTTGATCATTGCTGACTCTTGCGGTTCCACTTTCGGCATTGCTGCGTTCCAGCGGTCGGGACAGTATCTGTAACCTTTTCAGGGAATCGCGCAAGTTAGAAGATGTCCGGCTCCGGCACCGCTGGACCATGCTGCAGGAAGTCAAAATCCGCACCTTGGTCCGCCTGTGTGACATGTTCGACAAACAGCTTCGCATAGCCGCGGTGGTAGCGCTGCGGTGCGGGCTTCCAGGCGGCCCGGCGCTTTTCCAGCTCCTCTTCACTGACGTGCAGATGCAGCTTCCGGTTCGGCACATCCAACTCGATCAGGTCGCCAGTCTTCACCAACGCCAGAGGTCCGCCCACCGCGCTCTCCGGCGCGATGTGCAGCACGCATGCCCCGTAGCTCGTTCCGCTCATGCGGCAGTCGCTCAGGCGCACCATGTCACGGATCCCCTGCATGATCAGCTTCTTCGGAATGGGGAGCTGCCCCCACTCTGGCATGCCCGGCGCGCCCACAGGGCCTGCATTGCGCAAAATGAGAACGGTGTCTTTCGTCACATCCAGATCCATGTCGTCGATGTGCTTTTTCATCTCCGCATAGCTGTCATACACCAGTGCCGGTCCCGTGTGCGTGCAGAGCTCTTTCGTCGCCGCCGCATGTTTGATCACTGCACCATCCGGACACAGATTCCCCCGCAGGATCGCCGTGCCGCCATCCGGCTGCAATGCGTTGGCGGGGGTGCGAATCACATCTTCGTTGTGAATGATCGCGTCCTCGATGTCTTCGCCCAGCGTCTTGCCGGTGATCGTCGGCACATCCGTGTGCAGCAGCTCGCGCATGCCGTTCAGCAACGCCCGCAGACCGCCGGCCAGGAAGAACTCCTCCATCAAATACTTGCCCGCAGGCCGCATGTTGGCCAGCAGCGGAATCTTGCGGCTGATCTCGTCAAACTTCTCCAGCGGCAGCTTGATCCCCAGGCGTCCGGCCATCGCCACCAGATGCACGATCGCATTCGTGCTGCCGCCCAACGCCATGTCCACCGCGATCGCATTTTCAAATGAGCGCTCGCTCACAATGCCCGACGGCTTGCGGTCCAGCCACACGTTCTCCACGATCTGCCGCCCCGCCGCCGCCGCGATACGCGTATGCGCACTGTCCACCGCAGGAATGGACGAAGCTCCCGGAATGCAAAGCCCCAGCGTCTCAGCCAGAGCCGTCAGCGTGCTCGCCGTTCCCATCGTCATGCAATGTCCCGGACTGCGCGCGATGCCGTCCTCGATCTCGCACCACTGCTCCCAGCTAAGATTGCCCGCACGCTTTTCATCCCAGTACTTCCACACATCGCTGCCGCTGCCCAGTGTGTCACCGCGCCAGTTGCCCTTGATCATCGGCCCGCACGGCATGTAGATCACTGGGATGTCCATGCTGAAAGCGCCCATCAGCAGCCCCGGCGTGGACTTGTCACAGCCACCCAGCAGCACCGCTCCGTCGATCGGATTTGCCCGCAGCATCTCCTCCGTCTCCATCGCCAGGAAATTGCGGTGAAACATAGCCGTCGGCTTCGTCAGCATTTCGCCCACGGACATCACTGGGATCTCCATCGGATGCCCGCCCGCCTGAAAGATGCCCCGCTTCACCGCATCCGCCGTCAGGCGCAGGTGCATATGGCACGAATTCAGATCACTCCACGTGTTCAGGATCCCGATCACCGGCTTGCCCACAATATCCTCACTCCCCCACCCCGCCTGCTTGGCACGGGAGCGGTGTCCAAAGGACCTGAGCTCATCTCGGCCATACCAGCGCCAGGAACGAAGTTGCTCAGGAGTTTTGCGAGTGGGGGTGGTTGCGGTGGACATTGGAGTAAAGATTAACAAGAGGGATTTCGTCTGGTCAAATCGTCCTCGTCCTCCTACTCGAACTCGTCCTCGATCAAATCGCTCCCTCCAAACCCAAGCGTCCGATTCCACCCAAACCCTGTCCGACATCACCCTTGTCCTTTCTTCGTAGCTTCTGCTACAAACAGTCCTCAATCATGCGCCCGTTCCTTTTCCTTCCGCTGCTCCTCCTCACCTCCCACCTCCTTGCAGCAGGCAAAGAGCTCGAAGGCGAGCGCGCCGCCGCCACCACCGTCTGCCCCACGCCCGAGGAAGCCCGCGCCAAAATGTCCGTGCCCGAGGGCTACGAGGTCCGCTGCTTTGCTCACGAGCCCATGGTGCAAAATCCCGTCGCCATGACCTGGGACCACCGAGGCCGACTCTGGGTTGTCGAGGCCTACGAATACCCCCTCGGCACGCCCCTCCCAGAAGACCAGCGCCCCTACGGCGGCGTGGCCAAGGACGATCAATACCACCCCATGCCGAAACTCGGCGAAAAAATCCCCCGCGACCGCGTCATCATCCTCGAAGACACCGACAACGACGGCACCGCCGACAAACGCACCGTCTTCGTCGAAGGCCTCAATCTCGCCAGCGCCATCATCTGCGGAGACAACGGCATCTACGTCGGCCAGCAGCCCCACCTCATCCACTTCCGCGATGACGATGGCGACGACAAACCCGACGCCTGGCGCGTCGTCCTCACCGGCTTTGGCCGTGAAGACACCCACGAACTCGTCAACAGCTTCACCTGGGGCCCCGACGGCTGGCTCTACATGACCCACGGCGTCTTCACCAACAGCAAAGTTCGCCGCCCCGGCCAGCCCGAAAGCGAAGGCTTCAAATTCGACGCCGGCATCGGCCGCGCCCGCCCAAGTAACGGGGGCATTCCTGCCCCCAAAGAATCCCCCGCCCCCTCCTGGGAATTCGAAGTCTTCGCCGACGGCACCAGCAATCCCTGGGGCTGCGACTACGACGCCGCCGGCAACTTCTTCGTCAGCGCCTGCGTCATCGACCACTTCTTCCACATGGCCCCCGGTGGCATCTACACCCGCCAGGGCGGCGCCCCCGAGAACCCCTACGCCTACGAACTCCTCCCCAGCATCGTAAAACATAAGCACTTCCGCGCCGCCTACGCCGGCATCCAGATCTACCAGGGCGGCCGCTACCCCGCCGACACCCACGGCCACGCCTTCATCGGCAACATCCACGACAACGCCATCCACGAAGAAGTCCTCACCCCCGTCGGCGCCACCTTCAAATGCGAACCCCGCCGCGACTTCCTCCGCGCCAACAACGGCTGGTTCCGCCCCGTCAGCACTCAGACCGGCCCCGACGGCTTCCTCTGGATCATGGACTGGTGCGACAAATACCCCTGCTACCAAAACGCCAAAGCCAATCCCGAAGGCGTGGACCGCGAACGTGGCCGCATCTGGCGCATCGTCCTCAAGGACGACAAATCCAAAACCACGCGCGAACAAACCGACCTCAACCTCAAAACCCTACCCACCCCCGATCTCGTCAAAACCCTGGCGCATCCCAACAATTGGATGCGCCGCATGGCGAGAAGGATGCTGGTGGAAAATGTGACGGCACCTCAAAATAACGAAATCCAGTCGGCATTGGAGCAAGCAATCAAGAAGGCAGCAGTGCCCTCTCTGAAAATCGAAACTATGTGGACACTGGGTTCATTTGGATATGCCAAACGCATTTTCAGCCCTTCCACCTCATTTGGTTCATTTCGCTTCTCCTCTGAAATCGCCCGCTCCCTAGCCAAGGATCCAAGCGAATTTGTAAGAGCTAATTTTGTTCGAAGTCAAACCCGTACGAACCCTGATTCGTTTGGAGTTGAAACTAAAATTGATGAGTTCGAAAACTTGCTGGCAGATTCCTCTGCCTCTGTCAGATCCCAGGCGATTGTGATGTTCCGTGACATGTTTAGTACAGCCCCTCTGACACTTGAAGCTGCTTTACTCTCAACTCCCTTTGGTTTCGACTCCATGGAGGACATCAAAAGGCTTCTAAAGTCTCTGCTAGTTGCCAACAAAAACCCTGGTGATTCTTTGATCCAGTTTCAGGCATGGCAGGCGATATCATCACTCGTAGCTAATGACAGTGCTGGCGAATTCATGGCTTGGTATGCGGCTATCGCACCTGAGTCACAGCCCCTCTCTCTTGCCCTCACCCACAAAGCCATGCGCCGCCTCTGCGACACCCGCAAGCCCGAGAACCTCGACCTCGCCATCGCTTTCTGCGACAAAATCTCCGCCCACGACATCCTCCTCGCCCACGCCCTCGGCGGCCTCGTCAAGGGCCAGGATAGCGGTGTCATCAAGCCCACCAAAGACGTCTCCGCCAGCCTCGCCAAATGGCGTGCCCACGCCAACGCAGACATCCGCAAGCACGGCCAGACCCTCGCCGTCCTCTGGGGCGATGAAGCCGCCCTGCAGGAAACCATCACTGCCCTGCGCGACACCACCAAGCCCGAAAAAGAGCGCGTCGCCCTGCTCCAGTCCATTGTCAAAGTGAAGTCGGACACCGTCAAAAAGGCGCTGCTTCTCATCCTCACCGAGAGCACCTCTCCCGCTCTCTCCGTCGCCGCCATCCGCGCCGCCGCAGACTTCGGCAGCGATGACTTCATCTCTCCGCTGCTCTCCGTAGCGCAAACCTCCGCCTCACACCGCGATGCGCAAGCCAGAGGCCTCCTCTACAACGCCGCCATTGAGGCACTCTGCAGCCGCACCCCATGGATTCACACCCTGCTCGATGCCATCGGCGAAGGCAAAGTCAGCGCCGCAGGCTTCCCCGCTCCCGTCCGCCGCGCCCTCGCCACCAGCCAGGACACCGCCACCCGCAATCACGCCTCCAAGGTCCTCGGTGCCTGGCAGGACTCTTCCGACGATGTGAAAGTCCTCATCGCGAAAAAGAAACAAGCCTGTCTCACCGGCGAGCCCGACCTCGCCAATGGCAAGCTCCTCTTCACCGCCACCTGCATGGTCTGCCACGAGTTCCACGGCGGCGGCCAGAAAGTCGGCCCAGACCTCATTGGCAGCGGCCGCAGCAATCTCGACGCCATCCTCGCCAACGTCATCGACCCCAATCAGATCATCGGCAATGGCTACGAAAACTTCACGCTCAGCACCAAGGACGGCCGCACCCTCGCCGGTCGCGTTGTCGAAGACACTCCCAGCCACGTCAAACTCCTCGGCGCAGGCGGTGCCTCCCAGATCGTCCCACGCAATCAGGTCGCCACTCTGACCAACACCAAACAAAGCCTCATGCCCATGGGCTTCGGCAATCTCCCCGACACCGCCTTCCGCGACCTCATCTGGTACGTCCTCGCCCCGCCGGATGAAGGCCCTCTGACCAAGGAGAAAAAGGAACTGCTGATCAAAGGCGTCGAAGACATCGCCCCCGCAAAATCGAAGGGCAACAGCTCCCGCACCATCGACTGGGAAAGCGTCAACCTCTGGAACCCCGCATGGACCGTCAGCGCCCCCGACTTCGAGCGCACCCCCATGAAGCTCAGCGAATACTACGGCCGCAAAAACGTCCTCCTCATCCACCCCTTCCCCGACAAAAAAACACCCGCCAGTTTCGAGCGCACCCTCAAGATCGAGCCCGGCAAAACCAAACTCACCGCCACAGTCGCCGCCGATGATCGCGGCGACTGGACCGCCAAGGCCGTCATCAATGGCGAAGTCGTCAAAGAACTCACCGTAGACCACGAAAAGCCCCGCTGGAAAACCATCGAACTCGACCTCTCAAAATTCACCGGCCAGGAAATCACCCTCCGCCTCGAAGCCCATGCCAACGGCTGGAACATGGAGTTCGCCTACTGGGGCGGCATCACGCTGGAGTAATGCAGAGCTGACTAAACAGCTTGCTTTAGTTTGGACTTACCCACGGGTGCAGCTCTTCGTTTGGGAGGAAGAATTTGAATGCCTTGAACAGACGATTTTTCTTTCTTGGAAGCCTGTTTCCGCTTCAGCAGCCACTGGATGAGTGAGTGGGAAGACTCCGCCGAGCCCTTCTTGGCCAGCAAACCTTTGACGCTGATGTCCTCATCAAGAGCAGGCCAGTGAATCCCCGAACCGCCACCGATGAGCCGATAAGCCCGCCGCTCGGCCTTCGTGGCAAACCGCAGGCGTGGAAACAAAGCGGTCGGCACCACAATTTGCCGCCCTCCCTCAAGCAGCACATGCAGCACTTCCCCCTCAAAGGAAACCTTCAAGGCTTTGGGCGCATCAAGATCAGGATTCAAAGTGCTCATTCCAGCGCTGAATAATAGCTTGTTTATTTCGGGATACAATACGTTCGATTCTCCGGATCTCTGCCGCACCAAACCCTCCTGATGATGCCAGTTTTACCGGCTCCAGCCAGAATTTGGCCTCTTTGTTTTCGCGCTCGACATGCACATGCACAGGTTCATTGCCCTCGTCTGAATAGAAAAACAGGCGATAAGGGCCGCTTTGGAGCACAACGGGCATGCAAAACCTTTGATGGAAACTACACCTCTGACAAGCCCGAGTTTCTTCTGTGCAAGTGCCCGAAATCATGCAGGGTGCGGCCATGCGTCGTGCCCCCGCACTCCTCTCCATCCTGGCCGCCAGCGTGAGTCTTCACGCCGCGCCTCCGTCTCCTGCACCGGCCCCCGCTGCACCCGCCGCGACGACGCCCCCTCCCACCAAGCCAGCGGCCAAACCGGCAGACTCCAAGCCAGCCGCTCCCAAATCCGAGGCCAAGACACCCGCCGCACCTCCGGTCAAGCCCCCGCCGGAAGACGCCTACACCCAGATGGAGATGCTCACCCGTGCCATGGAAATGGTGCGGCAAAACTACGTGGACGAGTCCAAGATCACCTACGCCGAGCTCGTCGAGGGCGCGCTGGAGGGCATGCTCCACCGCCTGGACCCGCACTGCGAATACATGGGCAAGTCTCTCTTTGAGGACATGCAGCGCGAGCAGAGCGACACCTCAGAGGGCATCGGCATCACCATCGCCCTGCGTCAGAATATTCTCACCATCATCACCGTGCGCGAGGACGGCCCCGCTTCCGCTGCAGGCGTCCTCTCCGGCGACCAGCTCGTGCGCATCAATGATGTGCTTACAGACTCCGTCGGCGTCGCCGAGGCCATGCAGCTCCTCCAGGGAAAGACCGGCGAGGAGGTCCGCCTCACCGTCCGCCGCCCAGGGACCAAGCAGTTCCTCGAGTTCAAGGTGAAGCACGAAACCCTGGCCGAAACTTCCGTGCACGATCCCATGCTGCTCTCCTCCAAAATGGCGGGCGACTACAAGATCGGCTACATGCGCATCTCCCAGTTCAACCAGCCCACCGCACGCGAGATGAGCAAGGCGCTCGATGATCTCGAAAAGCAGGGCATGAAGGCCTTCGTGCTCGACCTGCGAAACAACCCCGGCGGCCTCGTGGACAGCGCCGTGGCCGTCTGCGGCGAGTTCCTCCCCGAAGGCACCGTCGTCGTTACCACCGAGGGCCGCGTCGCCTCTCAAAATCCACCGCCCTTCCGCACACCCGCTCGCAATGGCAAAGAGCCGCGCAAATACCCCATCGCCGTCCTCATCAATCAAGGCAGCGCCAGCGCCTCCGAGCTCACCGCCGGCGCGCTGCAGGACCTCAAGCGCGCCATCATTGTGGGCACCACCAGCTTTGGCAAAGGCAGCGTGCAGACCATCCTGCCCATGAAAAACGGGGCCGCCATGCGTCTCACCACCGCCAAGTATTACACCCCCAGCCATCGCACCATTCACGAAGCCGGAGTCGAGCCCAACATCATCTCCGCCCTCACTTCTGAAGAGGAGCTCCGCATCGCCAAATGGCGCGCCTCCCACGGCACCGGCGAAGCTGCCGCCCTGGAGCTCGCCAGTCTCGGTGACAAGCAGCTCGAGCGCGCCGTGGACTCCCTCAAAGGCGTCCTCGTCTTCGACGCCTTCGTCGCCCCCGCTCTCGCACCCGCCGCCAAGCCCCTCGAAAACCGCTAGACCTGTTCTCGCAGAGACAGTGCAGCAGCACATGGAAGCTCGCAAAATCTTGATTCCAAAAGTATTCTCTACGGTCTTCTAATCTCTTGCGGTGTAAATCCGCCTGTCTCTGAAGCCTACTCCAGCAGACCTCGCGCAATGATCGCATCCACCGGATTGTGATCGTCTGAAAACACCACCTGGGAGCGCGGCACCGTGCCCGCCGGCACCAGCGTGCGGATCAGCTTCTCCTGCCACGATCCCGGCGTCACATACCGGTCGGTCATCAGCGCACGCACATTCTCGCGCGAGCACATCAGGATCACGTTCTGCGGTTCATCCTTGCGGTAGCCCACGCCAAAAGCCTCCACCGAGGGAAACACCTGCCGCAGCGTGGCCACCATCCCCGCCGTGAGATCCGCCTTGGGTCCGTTCACCGCCGCGATGATGTTCATCACATACACCCCCTTCGGCTCCAAGTGGTCGGCCACCAGTTGGAAAAACTCCCGCGTGGCCAGGTGCGAGGGGATCGCATGCCGCCCGTTGTACGCATCTCCAAAGATCAGATCCCACTTCTGGCCACCAGCCTGACGCAGAAACCGCCGCGCATCATCAGCATGTGCATTCACACGTGGGTACTCGTCCAGTTTGAAATACTTGCGCCCCACCTCGATCACCTGCGGATCGATCTCCACCACGTCCACCGCCGCCTTCGGAAAATCGCGCGACACATTCTCCGGCATCCCAAACGCGCCCGCGCCGATGAAGAGCGCGCTGCTCACCTCCGCAGGCTCGCGCAGCAGCGCCAGCTTCCAGTACTCCTGGTAGGGCAGGATCAGCTCTCCGGTGTCCGGATTCATCCCGCCCTCCTGTGTGGAGTCCAGCGCCAGAGTGCGGCGCCTGTGCGGTGCCTCTCCTTCATCATAGACGCTAATGTGGTGGTAGAAAGACTCACGCTCATGGATCAAGCCGATCAGCGGCGGCCGCTCAGACGTCCCGCCCACCACTCCGGCGATCAGTCCCGCGATCAGCACCTGCACCTGCGGCCCGCCCGCTTTCTTGGCCAGGATGAAGGAGGCCACCGCCAGCAGCAGCAGCACCGCTCCAGCTCCCACAAAAATGCCGCGCACACCAAAATTCGCCAGCAGGTAAAAGCCCGACACAAACGTGCCCACAAAGCTGCCCAGAGACCCCAGCATGCTGATCGTCCCTGCGGCCATGCCCACATGAGTGTCCTTTTGCGTCAGGCTGTAAAACCGCACCGATGCCGGCGACACCGCACCCAGCAGCACCCCTGGACACGCAAACAGCACCAGCGAGATCAAGAGCGGCCCGGTGATAACTCCATACGCGCTCAGCCCCAGGCTGAAAACCATGTGCAGCGCAGGAATGAAAAGCGTCAGCACCGCAGCAGCTGCCAGCAGCCATCCGATCAGGTCCAGTGCCGGCTTCCGGTCCGCCAGCCGCCCGCCCAGATAGCCGCCTACGCTGAAGGCCACCAAGATCACTCCGATCAGCGCCGTGGAGGTGTAGATCGTGTTGCCAAAATACGGGGCCAGCAGCCGGAAGGCGCTGATCTCCACCACCATGATCGCCGCTCCGGCAAAGAAGCACACCGCCCCTAGAAACAGACGTATTTGATGAGCGTAGGCATTCTCCACAGCAGGGGTCTCGGGAGTCTTGGGGGAAGTGGATCGTGACATGGGATTGCTGGCGCGGTTGGGCCGTTCAGTCGTTGTAAAATACCAGGCTCATGATTTTCCAGCCCGCCGGGGTCTGGATGAGCGTGAAACAGTCGGTGCCGGTGGTGATCTCGCTGCCCTTCGTCAGCTTCCAGCGCACGCTGGCCTGCGCTGTGCGGTCATCGCGCAGGATCTTCATGTCCGTGGGCACCTCGGTCATCGGCACCGTCGTGGTCGCATGGCTCAGCTTCTGCCCATGCAGGAAATCGGTCAGCCCATAGCTGTGCGGAGCGCCCTGATGCACAAAGACCACCCGCGCCTGCTCATGAAAACACGCGCCATACCCGTCCATGTCCTTCGCGGACCACGTGGAAAAATAATGCGTCAGAAACTCGCGCACATCAGCCGTCTCAACTCGGGACGCGGCCTCCTGCGCACCGCAGCCGGAGAGAAAGGCCGCGCTCAGGATCACGAAAGACGACAGCAGCACCAGCCTTTTCAGCACGAGGGTCAGCAGCGCTGGATCGTCATTCTTCATGCGGGTGTCATCGTTGGCGCTCAGCGCCCGGTTACTCCTCCGCAAAGGCCTCTTCCTCCACCCCGATCACGCTCAGGATGCGGTTCAGATCCTCCACGCCGTAGTAGTCGATCTCGATGCGCCCCTTCTTCTCCCCGTGGTGGATGCTCACATTCGTCGTCAGGTGCTGGATCAGCTTCTGCTCCACCGCCTGAATCGCACGCGTCAGGTCGGTCTCCGTCGGCTTGGGTGCCGGCGGGGGCGGCGGATGCAGGATGGCATCCACGGCCTTCTCAGTGGCGCGCACCGTCAGGCTCTTGGCCACGATCTGATGTGCCACACGCTCCTGCTCCTCATGCTGCTTCAGCATCAGCAGCACTTTCGCATGCCCCGTGGAGATCTTGCCCCCCACCAGCATGTCGCGGATGCCGCCGGGCAGTTCCAGCAGGCGCATCGTGTTGGCCACGGTGGCGCGGTTCTTGCCCACTCGCTGGGCAATGTCCTCCTGCCGCATTTGGAAATCTTTGGCCAGGCGGGAGTAGGCCTGCGCCTCTTCGATGGGGTTCAGCCCCTCGCGCTGCAGGTTCTCGATGAGAGCCATCTCCAGCACGTCCTTGTCGCTGGCCTCGCGGACGATCACCGGCACTTCCTTCAGCCCCAGTTCGCGAGACGCACGGAAGCGTCGCTCACCCGCGATCAGCTCCAGCTTTCCATTCACCCGGCGCACGATCAGCGGCTGGATGATCCCATGCTCGCGGATGGACTCCATCAACTCTGTGAGCATCTCGGACTGGAACTCCTTGCGCGGCTGCAGCGGGCTCGGCACCACCTGGTCCAGCGTCACACGGTTCACCACGTCTCCAGGGGCTGGCTGCGCCAGCGCAGGCACACGCGCCACTCCCGACACCGCAGGAGATGCCGAAATGAGTGCTCCGAGTCCTTTGCCGAGTACCGGTTTTGCCATAGGGCTGGCGAGACTAGGGAGCACTCGGAACGTTGCAAATCGGAATCGCGACGAATCTGCATCCGCCACAGCCAGGACTTTACCAAAGTCAAATACCGTTCCATGAGGTAACCATGAAAAGTATGACAGGATTTGGCCGGGGCGAGGCTCAGCGCCCCGGAGTCACTTGGAGCGTGGAATGCAGTTCCGTAAACCGCAAGCAGCTCGAAGTCGCCGTCAATCTCCCCCGTGAGCTCTCCGAACTCGAAAACGCCGTCCGCACAGAGGTCGCCGCCGCCGTCTCTCGTGGCCGCGTCAATGTCGCTGTCCGACGGGAAACCGGCGCCGCAGGCACTGACTCCATCCATGTGGACCACGCCCTCGCCGCCCATTACCTTCACGCCATGCATGCCCTCGCGCTCAAGCTGGACATGCCGCCGGACATCTCCCTCACAGACATCACCCGCCTCCCCGGCGTCATCACCCAAGCCCAGGCCGAAACCGCCGCCGAGGACGCCTGGCCCCCCGTCCAGGAGGCGCTGGCAGCTGCCCTGAAACAGCTCAACACCATGCGTACCACCGAGGGCGCCAGCCTCCGTAGCGACATCGAGTCCCGCCTCTCTCAGATCGAGACCCTCCTCGACTCCATCCGCACCAAGGCAGCCACCGTCCCCGAGCACCATCGCAAAATGCTCCGCCAGCGCCTCGAAGACGCCGGCCTCCCCCTCCCGCTCGACGACGAGCGCCTCGTCAAAGAAATCGCCCTCTTCGCCGACCGCACCGACATCTCCGAGGAGCTCACCCGTGCCGCCAGCCACGTAAAACAGTTCCGCGCGTACCTCGACGGCGGCGCTCCCGCCGGCCGCAGCCTCGACTTCCTCCTCCAGGAGTTTTTCCGCGAGTTCAACACCATGGGCTCCAAGTGCAACAACGCCGAAATCGCCCACCACGTCGTCACCGCCAAGACTGAACTCGAGAAGATCCGCGAGCAGGTGCAGAACGCAGAATGATCACGACCCGCTCGGCTTCGGCAACCCCTTGGGCACCGACTTCGGCATCTCGTGCTTCGCCTTGCCATCCTCCGGCAGCCACGCCTCCGGCGCACCAGCCTTCACCATCACTTCCCTCAGCGTCACACGGCCTCCGTCGCGGTGCTTGCTCTCCTCCGCCGCAGCCATGAACGCATAAATCTCCAGCGTCTGCTTTGGCAATACCGGCGGCTGCTTCGTTTGGAAAAACTTCACAATCTCACGCAGCATTGGTGTGTAGTCCCCCTCGGACTTCTGCTCGGTGATCTGCTTGTCCCCAAAGCGGATCAGCTTGTACGCCATCGCCCCTTCATGGATCGCCTGCAGAGTGCCTGTGCGCCCGCCCGCCCACAGCCCTGTCACCACCGACTCAGACGCAGTCGTCGTCCGCACCACAGAAAGACATCCTGTCCCCATCACCGTAAAGAGCGCCTCCGTCGGGTGGATGCCGTAAAAAAACAGGTCCGGATGGTGCGGCAGCACATGCGCCGGGCCATACGAGATCACACTGCGCGCAGGTGTTGCCTCCGCATTCGCCACCTCTAGCACTCCTGGATACCAGCGCACTGCCGAGGCGCTAAAGACCGGCACCTGCGCAGCTCCAGCCAGCCGGTAGATCTCCACCGCGTCCTTCAGCGAGACAGCCACCGGCTTGTCCATGAAGACCGGCTTTCCAGCAGCAATGATCTGCTTCATCTGCTCCAGGCGTGGGCGTCCTTCCAGGCTCAGCAGCAGCACCGCGTCCACATCCTTGCACGCCTCCGCCACGCTGCCCACGATCCGCACGCCAAATTTGTCCCGCACCGTGGCCGTAAAGCCTTCCACGCGCGTCTTGCTCTCCTCAATGTCCGGGCTGCCACCAGGAAAAGCCACCACCACCCTCGCCCCCGGGATGTGGTTCGGATTCGCCGGATCATTCAGCCGCAGCGTGAACTGCTCCGAATGCGAGGTGTCCAGCCCGATGATGCCAATTCGTAGGTCGTCCGCCATGAGAGGAGTGCCGACCAGCGCCGCCACACATCCCGAAGCGAGGATGCAAAGAGCTTGGAGGCGTCGGGTTGGGCGCATGACTTCTAAAATGCAGGCTGGTCTGTTAAAGCGCAACTGTTGAGTCGCTTGACCGTGCCGCCAGACCCGCTAGGCTCGCGCCCATGGAAACCGTCAGACTTGGCATCGTTGGGCTTGGAAACATGGGCAAGGCACACCTTGCAAACATTCGCGCTGGGAAGATCCCCGGCCTGCGCGTCACCGCGCTGTGCGAGAGCGTCGGCACCCTGCCGAACCTCGTCGAAGGCGAGAAGGCTTTCACCGATGTGAATGCCATGATCCGCAGCGGCCACATCGACGCCATCCTCATCTGCACCCCCCATTTCAGCCACACCACCATCGGCATCGAGGCCCTCAAGGCCGGACTCCACGTCCTGGTTGAAAAGCCCATCTCCGTCCACAAGGCCGACTGCGAACGCCTCATCGCCGCCCACACGGATAAAAACAAGATCTTCGCCGCCATGTTCAACATGCGCACCAACGCCTGCTTCAAGAAGGTCAAAGACCTCATCGACAGCGGCGAGCTCGGCGCCATCCGCCGCGTCCACTGGGAGGTCACCAACTGGTTCCGCACCAATTACTACTACGCCACTGGCGGCTGGCGCGGCACCTGGAAGGGCGAAGGCGGCGGCGTCCTCATGAACCAGTGCCCGCACAATCTCGACCTCTTCCAGTGGCTCTTCGGCATGCCCCAGCGTGTGCGTGGCTTCTGTCAGTTCGGCCGCTTCCATGAGATCGAGGTCGAGGACGACGTCACCGCAGTCCTCCAGTACGACAGCGGCACCACCGCCACCTTCGTCACCAGCACCGGCGAGGCTCCTGGCATCAATAAGCTCGAAATCTCCGCCGAGCAGGGTCGCCTCACCGTCACCGACGGCACCCGAATCCACTTCCAGCGCAACCGCCAGCAGATGAGCAAGTTCTGCATGGAAGCCGAAGCCGCCTTCGCCATGCCCGAAAGCTGGCACATGGACATCCATGTGGACCAGACCGGCGGTCAGCACATCGAGATCCTGCAGAACTTCACCAACGCCATCCTCAAGGGTGAGAAACTCCTCTCCCCCGCCGAAGAAGGCATCCGCAGCGTCGAACTCGCCAACGCCATCCTCCTCTCCACCTGGCAGGACAAGACCATCGAGCTCCCCATGTCATCCGCCGACTACGAGAGCCTCCTCATCGAAAAGGGCGAAAAATCCACCTTCCAGAAGACCAAGGTCGTCGCCAAAGCCACCTCCGACGACTTCGCCAAGAGCTTCCGCTAAAAGCTCTTCAAGCCTGAAACTCATCAAACGCCGCCCGGGAAACCGCGCGGCGTTTTTTGTGCCCTCCATCTCTCCGTCACAGCCCTAGCCCGTAGAGAACAGCGGCCCCGACTGGCGACAGGCATCCAGCATCTCCTATCTCCATCCACGCACACTCCACACCAACCCCGGCACACTGATTGCTTGCAACTTTGGAATAAAATTGTTCGTTCCTGCATCTAACGGTACGACATGCTCACCCGCCTCACAGCCCTGCTCCTCAGCCTCTGCATCGCTTTGCCGATGTGCTGGTGCTGCGTGGCCGTCAGCGCATCACCACAGGCCGAGGTGGCATCTTGCTGCGCCCGTAAACAGCACGCGGCCTCAGATCATCATTCCGGCCAGCCCAAAGACCAAGGCTGCCCCTGTGCCCGCCATGAGGCCTCGCGCGACTTCGCCTCCACTATCGTCAAGGCTCCCGCCCCGGCATTGAAGCTCCTCGCAGCGCCTGTCTGGCATCTCTTCTCCACCACCAGCTTCCAATTTCAGATTTCATCTCTTTCTGCGCCCCGTCACGACCACGGGCCGCCCCTGTACACATCGCCGCCGCTCTACGCTCGGCACTGTGCCCTTCTCATTTGAAGACACACCCCCCGCGTCTGGAAGCCAGACGCTCCGGGCAGCAGTGATCTTATCTCATTCTTCGCGGCCATGATTTGTGCCGCACCCCAGACAGCCTGCCCGGCCGTCTGGCCTCACCGCCAGTTCAACACGCCACCCGATGGCACACCCGGCACGTGCACGCCTGCGCCGCGCGCCGGAATCCTCAAAGCAGGCACCTCAAAAACACAAACAAACACAACACTATGAAAACCATCCTCACCCTCATCGCCGCAGCCTCCGTCGCCGCCCTTTCCAGCACCGCTCTTGCCGCCGGCAAGGCCTGCGAAAAGTGCTGCAAGGACAACTGCGCCGCCTGCTGCAAGGAAAAAGGCAAGACCTGCGGCAAAGACTGCTGCAAAGGCGAATAAGCTCTCCTGACCAGCCACGCCGCCACCTGGAAACAGGTGGCGGCTTTTTTTGGGGCCGATTCTCGACAGCCATGGCCGCTGAAAGCGGCGAACTCATTTACAGGCATGCGACTGACGCAGCCAATGGGGCCGCTCCGTTGTCAGGCAATGTGGCAGACTCTTCGAGAACAGGGCTATTCAGCCGCTTTTTGCAGCGCCTTCAGAGACGGCGCTCCTTTCAGCTTCTCCACTTGTTCAGCCACGACTTCAGCGCGCCGGGCCGCCTCCTGGCGTTCCCTGACTTTCGCCAGCAGAGTTGACTGATGCGCTTTGCGTAGCTTTTCAGCCATGGCTGAGTTGGGGCTTTGATCCGCTCCTGTAGATGCCATGTCTTCGGCAAATGAATTCAGCAGCCTCGTAAGCTCTGTGTCATCATGCGCCAGATTCTGCATCACCTGCTGGATTTCCGCAGGAGTGGCCACGGAGCCTGCCTTGATCTCTTTCTCTTTCACGCTGGGCCGGAACATCACTGCCAGCAATCCCCCCAGCAGCACACCCACCGCTCCTGCAGCCAGGATGACCTGCTTCTGTGGCATTCGAGCAGCCGGCTTTGTCTGCGCGGCAGGTTTCATGCTCGCGGCCATCAGCGGCCCCTTCAAGCCGGCGATTCTTCCTGAATCCAGCCCCAGCCCGAGATCGATGGCTATCGGCCTGGCCGGAGCAGCGCCCGGCTCCGCAGCCTGCTTCATTGCCACGTTGATGTGCGCACGAAATTCCGACGCATCCTGATAACGCTTTTCCGGATCAGGGTGCATGGCTCTGGCGATGATCTCGTCCCATCGCTTCGAAACTTGGGCAAACTCCGTGACCGAACGACGCGGCTCCTTGGGCACGGTGCCCGTCAGCATCTCATACAGCACCACACCTGCGGCATAAATATCCACCCGATGGTCCACCACGCTGCCGCCGCGGATCTCCGGCGCGGCATAATCCGGCGTGCCAAAGGGGTTCTCCTGCTCCGCCTCATCAGAAACAGGTCGCGCCAGGCCAAAGTCAGCCACTTTCACATGGTCAGCGTCATTCACCATGATGTTCCCCGGCTTGATGTCCCGGTGAATGATCTGGTGTTCATGCGCAAAGGTCAGCGCCTCGCACAGTTGCATCGCCAGGTTCGTCGCCTTTCTGAGTGAGAGCCCCCCTTTGTGAATCATCTCGTGAAGGGACCTCCCCTCAATCCATTCCATCACCAGATAAAGATGCCCTCCGGCTGTGATGCCAAAGTCATACACCCCGACGATGTTCGTGTGGTTCAGCTTCGCCATCGCGCGCGCCTCCACCTTGAAGCGGTCGGCAAATTCTTTTTCAGCCCCAAATTCGGGCGGCAGAATCTTCACAGCCACTCTACGATCCAAGCTCTCCTGATAGGCTTTGTACACCGCGCCCATGCCGCCACATGCCGCCAGTTTTTCAAATTGAAACTGCGGCAGATAGGCGTCCATCGCCTCCAGGCTGGGCACATCAAACGAAGGCTGTTCGTCAGGGGTCGACTCTTCGGGCATCTCCATACATACCCGCTTCTCACTCATGAGCGAGCAAAAAAATTCCGATGCTCCATTCTTAAAAATCTAACCCATATCCACAAGCCCTTCAAAAAAGCTCCACCACACTCCATTACTTCGCAGAAACCACTTCCTGCAGCGCTTTCAGCGAAGGTGCTGCAGTCAGTCTGGCCAGTTCAGCAGCCACGATCTCCGCACGCTTGGCCTCCTCCATTTTTCCGGCAGCCGCACGTTCACGCGCTTTTTGTGCCACGAGCTCGATCTGCGCTGCACGCATTTTCCGTGCAGCCTCGGTCGCAGTCGCCTGCATCGTTTCAAGCTGCGTATCATAGGCCTTGCGCAGGGTCTTGAGCACGGGCGGCCACGTCTCCTGCGGCACGTCCAGCGTTTCGCGATTGGCCACGTGAGATATCTCGCTCAGCAGATAATCACGCTGCTCTGGCTTGAGCCCTGTTAGGTTGCGCTGCAGCGCGGGAATGTACTTGGCCGCCAGATCACGCAGCTTCGGCTGGATGTCGATGTCCTCGTTCGCCCCCCATTCACTCGCAAATCCGGCCAGCATCTGCACCAATTCGGGGTCACTCTCACTCAGCTTCCGGATCATCTCCTCCGGTTTTTCCACGACTGGCTCTCCTTTCATCTCGGGCACGGGCGCAGCCTTCATTTCAGGCACGGGCGCAGTCGGCTCCAGCTTAGGCTCAGGCGCCGGCATCACCGCCACCATCTTCTTGGCCTCCGGTTCGGGTTCCTTGGGCTTCACCTCAGGCTTGGAATCCTCAGATTTAACCGCCTCCCTGACTGTCTGCTCAGCCTTCAGCTTCTCCGGCTGGGGCTTCGGTTTCGCTGGCTCGCTTTGGGTGTTCGCTGTTTCTTTTTCAGCAGGCACATCCGTCTTGTTCGTCCGTAGCGCAAAAAATCCGCCCACGACCACCACCGCCACTCCGATCAGTGCCAGATGCAGCGGCTGCAGAGGCATCGCTGGCTTGGGCTTCTCATCCACCGCCACCACGCTCACCGCCTGCGCTTGGTTGATCAGCAGGGCGATGTTTGCCCTCAGTTCGTTTGCGTCCTGAAACCGCAGGCTCTGGTCTGCATGCGTCGCTTTGTCGATCAGTTCATCCCACCGCTTCGACAGCGGCGCATACTCCTGCACAGACCTCCTCGGCTGCTGTGGCACACGCCCCGTCAGCATCTCATACAACACAATGCCCGCCGCAAAGATGTCCGCCCGCTGGTCCACCGATCCCTTGTTCAGAATTTCAGGCGCGGCGTAGTCCGGAGTGCCATACGGGTTTTCCTCCGCCTCTCCAGTGATCGGCCGCGCCAGCCCAAAGTCCGCCACCTTCACCTGCCCCTCCTCGTTCACCATGATGTTCCCAGGCTTGATGTCCCGGTGCAAAATTTTATGGTTGTGCGCATACGCCAGCGCCTCGCACAGCTGCATCGCCAGGCTCGCAGCCGTGCGCACCGGCACGCTGCCCTTGTGGATCATCGTGTGCAGCGTCGGTCCCTCCACCCACTCCATCACCAGGTAGAGGTGCCCCGCACGTGTGATCCCAAAGTCATACACCGCCACGATGTGCGTGTGGTTCAGTTTCGCCATCGCCCGCGCCTCAGCCTTGAACCTCTCCGCAAAGTCCTCCTGCATGCCAAACTCAGGCGGCAGGATCTTGATTGCCACCGGTCTTTCCAGGCTCACCTGCCTGGCTCGATACACCGCTCCCATCCCGCCAAACGCAGCCAGCTTTTCAAACTCATACTGCGGCAGCAGTGCGCCCATCTCTTCCACAGAGGGGACTTCAAACGGGGGCTGATGATGTGCGTGGCTCTCTTCGGACATGAACTAAAACGGCGAATTTTCGATCCAGCGGCTCACGCTTTCAGTAGCGTGCTCCGTGCCGGAACTTCAGCGAGTTTACGCCCTGACTTATTCAGTTCCTGCAATGTACCATTGCACATCATCCTCCCAATGGGCAGCACAAAAAGAGACTTCGCATGAAAAGCGACGGCTCATTATGCCCCTGTGTGGTACTTTTGTTCCCCCCCATGCGCCAGCCCGTGTTCTTGGCGCAGATTATGCATAGGAAGAGTGTCAGCGCCAAATCCCCCGGTGCATGCCAGTCGAATGCGACGTCACCCCTTGAAACTTCACCTTCTTCTTTTATGCCACACTCACCTGTCTCCGAAGAAAAACTCGTCGGCTTCCCTGCTCGCTGCCAGTCCCTTCGTCAAAAGCTCCGTGTCTCCAGGCCCGAGCTCGCCAGCTGGCTCGGTGTCGGCCGCAGCTATGTCAGTGTCATGGAAAAAGGCCGCCTTGCCCCATCCCGCCCCGTATTTCAGTTGATCGAAAAACTTGAGGCTGCCGCCAACTTGAAACAGCTCGCCATGCACATGCCCCAGCCTGACACCACAGCCACCCCTTCCCCGGTCATGTCAGGCCTCCCACCGGAAGCCATTGCGGCTCTGGACCGCCTGGTGCAGTCCGAAGAAGAAGCCCCCTCAGCCCTCGCTCCTGTCACAGCCCCTGCCATGCCCGAAGAAATGCCCGTCACTCGCGAGAAAAACGCCTTCGCTCTCCGCGTCGCCGCCCTCCGTGCCAAAATGGGCGTCACCCGTCCAAAGCTAGCCCAGCGCCTCGGTGTCTCCCGCCAGTACGTCACCAAGATCGAAAACGGCGCGCACGCTTCCCTGCCTGTCATCAAGCTCATCGAAAAACTTGAGGCCGAGATCCTCAATGGCACTACATCCAGCTCGGAGCCCACTGTTCACGACACCCCCTCCGCAGCCCTCTCAGCGGCACCTGCCATTCAGCCTGCCGCTGTCATTGAAGCCCCCGCAGGAGCACCATCTCCGCCGCTTCCTCCCTCCATCCCCGCAGCCCCGGTCTCCGGCATGCCCCGCATCAGCGCGCTTCCGGTCCTCACCATTCCCGCCGCACGCGATCTCACCGCCCCCAGCCTCGCCGCCTTTGCCGCCACCGAGCACTTCGCCTTCAGCGTCACAGATCCGGATGCCTTCGCCATGCGCCTCGCTGGAGACGCCATGCTCCCTCAGCATCACGATGGCGAGCTCGCCATCCTCTATCCCAACACCGCCCCCCATACCGGCAACCGCGTCATCGCCCGTCTCAGCGACAGCCTCGGCGGCGACATCCTCTTCCGCATTTACAGCACCGCCGACCACGGCCACTCCATCGTCCTCTCCAGTCTCAATCCCCTCTACCCTCCCGTCACCCTCACCCCTGACGAGATCGCCTGGATCTACCCCGTCGCCACCACCGTCCGCCAGATGCTCCTATGATTGCCTCCGGCCAGTCAGCAATTTTCAGCTCTCACTTCCCCGTTTAGAACCACACCGTCCCCTTGCCCTTCTCCGCCCTTGGCGCGAATAAGAGCCCATGCTCTTCCGCATCCTCGCCCTCATCCTTTCTGCCGCATCCCTCTCCCTCGCCGCAGACATCCACCTCTCCCCTGCGGGCTCTATTTCCACCCCGCAGGCAGCTCGCGATGCCGCGCGTGCTGCCACCAAGCCCGTACGCATTCTCGTAGCACCTGGCACCTACCCTCTCACCGAGCACCTCACCCTCAGCGCTGAAGACTCCCAGGTCACCTGGTCCGGCAACGACGCCACCTTCACCGCAGGCAAGCCCATCACCGGTTGGCAAAAAGCAGACGGCGGCCTCTGGAAAGCCACGCTTCCCGACAAAGCCTGGACCTTCGAGCAGCTCTGGATCAATGGCCGCCGCGCCACCCTCGCCCGCTCGCCCAACAAAGGCTACTACCACATCACCGAAGCCGTCGGCGCAGGCGTGTTCCCTGACCTCAAGGAGAACATGAACTTCCACGCCTTCTCCGTGGCGCAGGAGCAGTACGAAGTCCTCAAATCCATTCCGCCTGCAGAACGCGATCACGTCCTCCTCACCGTCACCCACGCCTGGGCCGTCGGCCAGTGCCGCATCAAAGACCTCAACGACGAAACCCTCGCCGTCCGGATCAAAGGCTGCTCCCGCTACCCCTTTGTCGAGTTCGAGCCCGATCAGCGCTGGTGGGTTGAAAACTTCCGCGCCGCCCTTGATGCCCCCGGCGAGTGGTTCCTCGACCGCGCCAAAGGCGAAGTCCTCTACCTCCCACTCCCCGGCGAAGACATGACCAAGGCTGAAGTCATCGCCCCCGTTACCGACAAATTCCTCTCCATTAAAGGCGCGCACGACGTTAGCTTCGAAGGCATCTCCTTCCAATACAGCAATCATCTCTACCCCGCCGAAGGCCTGCACGACACCCAGGCCGCCACCACCACCCAGGGCAGCATCGAGATCGAAGACAGCGCCCGCCTTCACTTCACCCATTGCGACATCGCCCACACCGGCCTCCACGCCATCTGGTTTAAAAACGGCTGCTCTGATTCCACCGTCAACCACTGCCACCTGCACGACCTCGGCGGCGGTGGCGTTTACGTCGGCGAAATCGCACGCCCCGCCGACGAGCGAGTGAATCACCACATCACCATCTCAGACTCCATCATTCAGCACGGCGGCCGCCTCCACCCCAGCGCCTGCGGCGTCGTCTTCACTCACACCCAGCACTGCACCGTCAGCCACTGCGACATCGCAGACTTCTACTACACCGGCGTCAGCGCTGGGTGGAACTGGGGCTACGGCGACACCGCCTCCCGCGAGACCACCGTCGAAAACAACCACATCCACCACCTCGGCTGGGCCTACCTCAGCGACATGGGCGGCTACTACGGCCTCGGCACGTCTCCCGGCACTATCATTCGTGGCAATCACGTCCACCACGTCGCCAGCCATCGCTACGGCGGCTGGGGCCTCTACAATGACGAAGGCAGCGCCGACACCCTCATGGAAAACAACCTCGTGCACGACACCTGGAACGCAGGCTTCCATCAGCACTACGGCTACTTCAACACCGTCCGAAACAACATCTTCGCCTTCGGCCACACCGCGCAGATCCAGGCCTCCCGCAATGAGGCCCGCCTCCGCTTCCGCTACATGAACAACATCGTCGTCTGGGACCCCGCGTCCCCCCTCCTCGACGGTGGCGAATGGAACTGGAAATTCTTCGACAAAACCGAGCGCGGCGATCCCAAAGACAGCCTCGTCTTCCGCAAAAACCTCTACTGGCCCACCGATGGAAAAATCCCCGCCACGCTCACCAAAACCCACTTCACCTGGGACGAGTGGCGCAAGATGGGCCGCGACAAGGAAAGCCTCTTTGCCGATCCCCTTTTCGAAGACCTCGCCGCACGCGACTTCCGGCTCAAGCCCAACTCCCCCGCCGAAAAGATCGGCTTCAAACCCTGGGACCTCACCCTAGCTGGCGTCCGCAAAACCGACCCCGCATGGCGCGACCTCGCTGCCAAGGGCCACACCTACCCCACCTGGGACACCGACGCCAAACCCTGGCCCGCCCCACCCTACAAGGTCGATCAAAACTTCGAGCACGCCGGCCTCGGCACCCTCGGAATCCGCGGTGCCAAATACACCCACGAAAACAAAGGCGAATCCATCGGCGTCACCGACGAAACCTCCTCCCCCATCACTCCAGGCTCCAAGCGCAGCCTGAAAGTGCAAGACGCCCCCGGCCTCAGTAAAAGCTACAACCCCGTCCTCGACATCTACCCCACCACCTGGGACACCCCCGGCACCTTCCATGCCGAGTTCGACGTCATGGCCCAGCCCGGTGCCGACTGGTTCTTCGAAATGCGTGGCAAAAACCTCGACTTCGGCAACGGCCCCTACCTCCGCTGGCAGAAAGACCAGCTCGCCGCCAGCACCGATGGCAAAGTCCAGCTCATCAAAATCCCTGCTGGTGAATGGTTCCGCGTCTCCATCACCGCCTCCACCGGCGCTGGCAAATGGTCCCTAGAAATCACCCGCCAGGACGGCACCAAACACGCCTACCCCGACCTCGCCTGCAAGCCCGCTTGGTCAAACGCTGGCTACCTCCTCTTCAGCGCCCTCGGCACCACCCAGACCGCCTTCTTCATCGACAACCTCAAGCTCGAGCAGCTCAAGTAATCACTCGGCACCACACCTGCATTGCTGTCTGCATTTGCACCCAAGATTCCACTGCACGCTGACGCGTTGGTTGATCACTCTGGATGCAGGCCAAACATCTGCAGCACCACGCGCAGCATGTCCCCCGCCTTGGTACGATAGGGGCGCTCAGGGCGCAGGATAGCCCAGTCACGCTGACGCCCGATGGCGGCCAGGCTGCCTGAAGGATGAATGAGCACACCATAGCCCGCGTATTCCAGCAGCGGCAGATCCGCCGCGCTGTCTGAATAGCTCCAGCAGTTGGCGCGCTCCTTCTCCGTCAGCTCGGTCAACCCTGGCACGGCCTCCTCCATCGCCACGATCTTGGCCTCATGCTTGTTGTTACCCGTTACCAGCCTCGGCATACCAGGAAATTTTCGACCGATCTCAAAACGAGTGGCAATGCAGTAGTCAAACCCCAGCACATGCGCGATCTCGCGCGCATAAAAATCCGGGCTCGCCGTATTCAGCACCAGAATGCGGTTTTGATGCTTGTGTCGCAGGATCTCCGCGCGCAGGTCCGGATAGGCCCAGCGCGGCACGCACACGCTGGCAAACTCATGCGCATACTCCGCCAGGCGCTCGCGCGACATCCCGCGCAGGTAGCTCAAAAAGGCGCGCTTGGCGGTGGCCGTGCTCACCAGCCCGCAGGCACGCCCCAGCGCCACTGGCACAAAGAGCGCATGCAGCAGCACCCGCCACGGCTCACGATGCAGCACAAAATTGCAGAACAGCGCCTGCGTGTCGAACGGCAGCAGCGTGTGATCGAGATCAAAAAAGGCGTAAGAGCGTGCGGGCATCACGCCCGAGCCTAGCCTCAGGTTTCCATCTGGCAAAACATTCCCAGCCTTGACGGATGCCTGCACGGACGGCACATTGCACGCCCCTTCCCCCCAAAACCTGATCTCATGGCCCAAGAAACCACTCTCATCCTGCTGAAACCCGACTGCGTGGCACGCGGCATCAATGGCGAAGTCCTCAAGCGCCTGGAAGACGAAGGGTTCCGCATCCGTGGCTGCAAAATGATCCAGCTGACCGATGAGCTGCTCAAGGAGCACTACTCACACATCGCCGACAAGCCTTTCTTCCCCGACGTGGCCAGCTTCATGAAGAGCAAGCCCGTCATCGCCGTGGCCATTGCTGGAGAAAACATCATCTCCCACGTTCGCGACCTCCTCGGCCCTACGGACTCCAAGGCCGCCCCCAAGGGCACCATCCGCGGCGACTTCGGCACCGACAAGATGACCAATGTTGTCCATGCCTCCGACTCCCCCGAGGCCGCTGCCGTGGAGCTGAAGCGCTTTTTCAAAGAAGGCGAGATTTTCAGCTATTGAGCCGCGCGTAATGCAGCCTACACTCCGCCCGGCTCAGGCACACTGCCCGAAGCCGATGTGGTGAAATGGTAAACACAGCGGACTTAAAATCCGCTGGGAGGCAACTCCCTTGCCGGTTCGAGTCCGGCCATCGGCACGGGTGTGGCGCACACGCAAAGCATGTGCCATCACCATCCCTGTGCCCGCTGCATGCTCTGGCGTGCGCAAAATCCGAGTGGGCAAAACCGCCCGCCCAGGTGTGCACGGAGCACGCCCACCCTTTCTTCCGCTACTGAGCAGGAGAGCTTGCATGGGGTGCTTCATGCTCCCCCACAGAGGGAAGCATGCCCGGTCTAGTGGAAACCATTATTCCAAAATTGCGGCCCACCACGAGGCACCGGCTGCGGACGTTCACGAGCTCACGTACCGTAGCTGACGACAATATCGGATTCCTTTTGGCATGGCAGGATAGGCCCCGTGAACACGAACCTCAAACGCGCCACTGACATCATGAGCACGACCACTTCCTTCTCTGTTGCAACCTCCCCTTCTCACACCAGCCCCCGCCAGCGCTTCATCCAGAACCTGGCCGAGAGCGAGCTCTTCCAGCACTACCAGAAAGCCTTTCACACGCTTACCAGCCTGCCACTGAGCCTGGAAGCCGTCCGCGAAGAAAGCCCCGTCGAAAAGATCGTCACCCGCCAGGGAGTGGCCGGAGTGGTGGAAACCCAGGTGCCCGTCCGTGTGGGTAAAAACACCATCGCTGTCATGCTCACCGGCGGTGTTCGCCTCCAGCCCGCCAATGCAGACACCTTCGCCCCGGTCGCCAAGGCTCTTCTGGACGACGGTCGCTCCGCCACGGAAATCCGCAGCGCACAGGTCCACTTTGAACATGTGCCCGTGATGGAACCCTCCCGCTACGAGGCAGCCGTGGCCATCCTTCAGTCCTTCGCTCTTCAGCTTGGCGACAGCGCCCACCGCATGCTCTTCGCCACCGCCACCCATGAGCCTGAGGCCGTGCGCAATGCCAAGTCCTTCATTCACAATCACCTTGCCGAGCCCATGTCTCTCGAAGCCGTGGCCAGCGCCGTGAACGTCAGCCCCTTCCACTTCTGCAAGCTCTTCAAGCGCGCCACCGGCCTGACCTTCACCGACTTCGTGAACCGCGCCCGCGTGGAAAAAGCCAAGCGCATGCTCATGAAGCCCGCCGCCCGCATCACCGAAGTGGCCTACGATGTCGGCTTCCAGAGCCTGTCCCACTTCAACCGCAGCTTCCGCCGCATCGCGGATGAATCCCCCACAGAATTCCGCAGCCGCATGAAGCACGGCAGCCCGGCCCTGATGGCCGCCTAAAATTTGTCGCCATGCGCACCGCACTGCGGTGTTTCGACGACAACAGCCCCGGAGAGGACGCCTGAGCGCGTTGGGCCCATCCTTTCCGGGGTTTTTTGTGCCCGCGCACCGCGCCTGCGCCGATGCGGATGCACTTGACCCACCCCCGCCCCCTGCGCACACTCGCCCCTCACTCTCACTCCAGACACCCAACCCTCTTTTTAGTTGTCCCATGAACCGGAAAATTCGTTATGGCATGATCGGCGGCGGACGCGGCGCCTTCATCGGCGGCGTTCATCGCATCGCAGCATCTATCGACCAGCAGATCGAACTCGTCTGCGGCGCCTTTTCCTCTGACCCCCAGCGTTCCAAGGACAGCGGCGCTGACTTTTTCCTCCCCCCTGAGCGCTGCTACGGAAACTTCGAAGAAATGATCCGCACCGAGTCCGCTCTGCCTGCAGACAAGCGCATGGACTTCGTTTCCATCGTCACCCCCAACCACCTGCACTTCCCCGCCGCCAAGGCCGCGCTGGAGGCCGGTTTCCATGTCCTCTCCGACAAGCCCGCCACCTTCAACCTCGCTCAGGCCAAGGAACTGGCCCAGATCGTCAAGGCCACCGGCAAGCTCTACGGCGTCACCTACAACTACACAGGCTACCCGCTCATGCGTCAGGCCCGCCAGATGATCGAGGAAGGCAAGCTCGGAGAAATCCGCAAAGTCGTCGTCGAATACCCCCAGGGCTGGCTCGCCACCATGCTGGAAAACACCGGCCAGAAGCAGGCCGCCTGGCGTGTGGACCCCGCCATCTGCGGTGCCGCCGGCTGCATGGGGGACATCGGCACCCACGCCATCAATCTCGCCGAATACGTCACCGGCCTCCACATCAAGGAGCTGGCCGCTGACCTCACCATCTTCCTGGCCAAAGAAGGCCGCCGCCTGGAGGACGACGGCAACGTCCTCCTCCGCTTCACCAATGGTGCCAAGGGCGTGCTGCACTCCAGCCAGATCAGCATCGGCTGCGAAAACAATCTCAGCCTCCGCGTTTACGGCTCCTTGGGCGGCATCGAATGGTCCCAGCTGGATCCGAATACGATGATTGTCACCTCACTCGACAAGCCAAAGCAGATCTACCGCACCGGCCTGGGCTACCTCGGCAGCGCAGCAGGCGCCGCCACCCGCACCCCCTCCGGCCATCCCGAAGGCTACTTGGAAGGCTTTGCCAACATCTACCGCAACTTCGCCAACCACGTCCGCGCCGTCATCAACGGCACACAGCCCAACCCGCTGGACATGGACTACCCCACCATCGAGGAAGGCGTGGCTGGCATGGCCTTCATCGAAGCCGTCGTCGCCTCCTCCGCCGCCAACGCTGCCTGGACCCCGCTGGACTACACCCCCACACCACGCGCCAAATACGGCGACGCCTCCCTCAACAGCGACCGCGGCGGCCTCTCCTAACTGGCACACGATCACCCACCCACGGGGAGAACGGGCGCATCGCCTGTTCCCCCCTTTTTCTGGACTTGTCCCAAAAGCTAGCCACCGGTCCTCCCACGCAGCAGCTTGTAAGTGTAAAAGAGCGCACGCCCCAGCAGGGTCTTCGGCGGCG
Organism: Prosthecobacter vanneervenii; assembly: GCF_014203095.1. Classification (NCBI taxonomy): domain Bacteria; kingdom Pseudomonadati; phylum Verrucomicrobiota; class Verrucomicrobiia; order Verrucomicrobiales; family Verrucomicrobiaceae; genus Prosthecobacter; species Prosthecobacter vanneervenii. Next base: position 46,354 of record NZ_JACHIG010000018.1, read on the forward strand.
AGGGCTTTCTCTTCACCGGCCGTGGCGGCACAGGCGACGTATTGATCTCATAAGTCTTCGCGCTCTCTCCGGGAAATCCACGGAAGATGCCGCTCGCATCCACATGCTCGGCAAACTCTTCAAACCCCATGTTTCCGATGGAAAGATTGTTTTCGATCGCCTGAATTCGTGTCGGCAATGCACGAAAGACGCGGCCCGGCTCATTCAAAAAATCCATCACCAGCAGCGGCTGTTCCGAGTCTGAAAAGGTGATGCTGTCCGCCACGATAATGAACCCGTGCTGGCTGCGCACAGCCATGCTGGAGCACAGCATCTCGGGGTTCACACCTGCAAAAGCCGGATCTTCCACAAAGCTCACATGCGCCAGAAAGCCGTCCCGACCGATGGGGCTGGAAATGAGACTGCACAAACGACTCCACGCTTGATCATCGCTGAAATCGCTGCGCAGGACAATGGGGTGCTCGGTTTCAGGAAGCTGTTTCATCGGTGGTGGGAATGGAGGCTGACCGTTTTACTTTGATAAGATGATAAGCGGGCAAATCCACGGGATCCGGGTGTTCAGCACAGGACAGTTTCACCATGAACCTCCTCCCGCCTGCGTGCATATGCTCCTCGATGATCATGCCTTCCTTGCTGCGGTACAGTTGCGCGCCAAGGGTCACTCGGACGTTGTCACCCACCCTGCAGCGGTCACGCCGCTCTAGGTATTTAAACACAAAAAACAGCACACAGATCGGCCCCAGCAACAGCCCCGCACTGATCCAGTTTCCGAACGCGAGGCTCACAATGCCTCCCACAATCTGAACCAGGAACAGCAGCTCAAAGCACCCCTGCGGCGCGAAGCCCGCCGGTTGCCGATGATGCGGAAGAAGCGATTTCATGAGATCGAATGGGCAGCATCTGCGGAAACTTTGTTATAGCACCACATTCCAGAAGCAGGGACGCCGGGCCATTCATCACTCTTTGCCGAATACCTCAGCATGATTTCCAGAGCGCGGTCAAAACTGGCGGCAAGGTAATCGATCCGGCTGTCGCCTGGATTTTCGGAGCCCATCTCGCCATCAGCAAAAAGACGACCTGCATCATCCGAGTAAATCACCAGCCCATCATCATCAAAAATGTTGCTGAACCCGATGGGGTGCAGGCTTCTTTCCAGCAGCCGCTCCAACTGGCTCTGGTGCTCTGTCAGATCCTTGTCCACCTCTCCGATCCACGCAAAACGTCCCAGCCCTGAATGCGGATAAAGGGTCAAACCACCGAACTCGCTCAGACCATCGGTGACAACAGTCGGGAAGGGATGCGCTGCCACCGCCTGCAGCGCCGCCAGCTCCTCAGGAGGCAGGCGGCGTCCTTCTCGCCATCCTGCGGCAAGCAGCCGCAGCAGCACCGGCTCGCTGAATCTCCTTCGTGCCGCATCGCTGAGCTTAGCCAGAAGCTGCAGGGCTGCTCTGGTACGCCCGGCCTGATCGACACGGAATTTCTCAAGTTCCAGCTCCCACGCTTGTGGCTGACGCTGAGCAAACCCGAGTTTGATCGAGCGGATGGCGATGCGAAAAAGGGACACCAGCTTTTGCATGGTCACATCATCTCAAAACAAAACGGGGAGAACAAGCCTGCGCTCATTCTCCCCGCTGGTATCAATCATTCTCCAGCTCAGATCGACACCGGCTTGCCCGTCTTGGCGGAGGCATAGATGGCGTCGATCACCTGCATCAGGCGCAGGGCCTGCTCAGGAGTGTTCAGCGGAGCAGCCTTGCCTTCAATGGCGTGGATGAAATTCGCGGCAGAGCCAATGCGGCCCATGTCCTCACAGGCAGGGACGGTGATGCTGCGGTTCACGCTGTTGCCGTTTTCCTGCACGTAAAGCTCGCAGGTGTCGATGGCGGTGTTGTCCAGTCCATCGATGCCAAAGAGGCGCTCCACCTTGCCGCCAGCTTTGGTACCCTGGAAGACCACGGAGACTTCCTCGCGCTTGATCATTTCAGCCCAGGAAACCTGCAGGCTCAGCACCTGGCCGGTCTTGAAGGTCACAAAACCATGCGCGGCGTTTTCCACATCGGTGGTGCCCCCCACACGGTCAGGAATGCCCCAGGGCCCCTTGAACTGCTTGTCGGTGATGAAATCGGAGAAAGTCTGACCCAGGACGTGGGTGGGCTCGGGATAGCCCATGAAGTACATGGCCAGATCCACCATGTGCAGGAGGTCGATGAGAGGTCCGCCACCGGAGAGGGCTTTGGTCGTGAACCAGCCGCCAAAGCCGGGGATGCCGGTGCGGCGGATCCATTTGGCCTGGGCCGAGTTGATCTTGCCCACCACGCCGTCGTTGATGTATTTCATCATCGCCTGGGATTCAGGACGCGCGCGGTTGTTGAAGTTGAAGAGCACCTTCTTTTTGGCCTTCTTTGCGGCGGCGATGATTTCCTTCACCTCCTTGGCGTTCAGCGCAGGCGGCTTCTCGGAGAAGACATGCTTGCCAGCCTTCAGGCACTGAAGGGTCAGCGGCTTGTGAAATTTGTTCGGCACGATCACGCTCACCGCCTTGATGTCGGGGCTGCCCTTGAGCATGGCCTCCACAGATTCATAGGCATGCGGGATGCCGTACTTTTCTGCAGCGCGTGCTGCTGCTCCAGGGGCGGCGTCCGCCACGGCCACGATCTCTGCGCCAGCCTGGCGGAAACCTGCCGCGTGATACTGCAACATGCCGCCTGCTCCGATGACTCCTACTTTGATGCCCATAAAATAAAGTGATTCGTTAAGTTGATTGGTGAATTTTCGAACGTGGTCGCGAGAATGGAGATTCCCTGCCTCAGAGTCAAGGTTTGAAAACGACGCAGGCATGCCACCCCCACCTCCCCTCTCCTTCATTCTGATTTCGACATTCGTCATTTGGGCGCTTTCATTAAACCTGCACCTTCCGTTCTTTGCCCCATGCCCGCGACTCTCCGTCCAGCCACTCAGGCCGATCTCCCGGCCATCAATGCCATTTACAATCACTACGTGGAGCACAGTACCTGCACTTACCAGACCGTGCCCAGCACTGCGCAGGAGCGGCAGGACTGGTTTGACGCCCACGGCCCGGAGCACCCCGTCATCGTTGCCGAAGAAGACGGAATCGTGGTCGGCTGGGGCTCCCTCAGCCGCTTCCACCCGCGCCAGGCTTATTGCCACAGTGTGGAGGACTCCGTCTATCTGCACCATGAGCATCAGGGCAGAGGTGTCGGCAGTCTGATCCTCGGAGAGCTCATCGCACTCGCCAAAAAAATCGGCCACCACACCGTCCTCGGCGGCATCGATGCCGATCAGGCAGGCAGCATCGCCCTGCACGCCAAGTTCGGCTTCGTCAAAGTCTCCCACCTCAAGGAGGTCGGCCACAAGCACGGCCGCTGGCTGGATGTGCTGTGGATGCAGAAAATGCTGTAGCAGCGGGCAGCCTCGGGTTGCCAGCCATTCCGTCTTGACCTTTCGCATGCAGTCCCGCTAGAACTGCTGCACCGCCAACGTCTAGACGCCATGCTCTCGGATCCCGCAACTCTTTCCCGCCGCAGCTGGCTCTCCGCCACTTCGATGGGGCTCTCGAGTGTGGCGCTGTCCCACCTCATGGCGGACTCACGGTCGCACTTTCCGGCAAAGGCTCGTCGCGTCATCTGGCTCTTCATGCACGGAGGCCCCAGCCATGTGGATCTCTTTGATCCCAAGCCCGAACTCATCCGGCACGCCGGCAAACCATTGCCAGACAGCTACGGCGCGGTGGAGACCCGCCGAAAAGTGGCGCAGAATCCCTTGCTCGCCCCCGTTAAGCCTTTCCGCAAGCACGGCCGGAGCGGCATCGAAATCAGCGACTTCCTCCCGCACATGGCGGAGCTGGCAGATGAGATGTGCGTCATCCGCAGCTGCCATGGAGACAGCGTCAATCATCCGCAGTCCGTCTATCAGATGAACACCGGCTCCATCCAGATGGGAAAGCCCAGCATGGGCAGCTGGGTGTCGTATGGGCTCGGCTCTGAAAACCAAGACATGCCCGCCTTCGTCGTCATGCCAGACCCTGGTGGTGGCCTCAAAGGCGGCCCGCCTGCCTGGGGCAGCGGCTTCCTGCCTGCCACCTACCAGGGCACCACCATGCGCGCCGGGGGCAGCCCCATCCTCCATCTGCAGAGCCCTCAGAGCAGCGCACGCCAGCGCGCCACGCTCGACCTCATCCAGCAGATGAATGCACAGCATCTTGTCCGCCATGCCGCCGGCTCCGAACTCGACGCCCGCATCCGCAGCTACGAGCTGGCCTTCCGCATGCAGAGCGCTGCCCCGGAGGCGGTGGACATCTCTCATGAATCCGAGGCCACCCAAAAACTCTACGGCATGGATGATCCCACCACGCGCGAGTTCGGCACCCGTTGCCTGCTTGCACGTCGCATGATCGAGCGCGGCGTGCGCTTTGTGCAGCTCTACTCCGGCGATACCAATGGCTGGGACGCCCACGAAAACGTGCTCAAAAACCACACCGAATACTGCGCCCGCACCGACAAGCCCGTCGCCGGCCTCATCCGCGACCTGAAGCAACGTGGCCTGTTGGAGGACACCCTCGTCATCTGGGGCGGAGAATTTGGCCGCATGCCCATGAGCGAAAAAGGCGTCGGCCGGGATCACAACCCCTGGGGCTACACCACCGTGCTCATGGGCGCAGGCGTAAAGCACGGCCACATTCACGGCGCCACGGACGAGTTCGGCCTCCGCGCCGCCCAGGACAAAGTCCACATCCACGACCTCCACGCCACCATCCTCCACACCCTCGGCCTGGACCACGAGCGCCTCACCTTCCGCCTCAACGGCCTCGACCAGCGCCTTACCGGCGTGGAAGGAAATGTGGTGAAGGGAATCCTTGCCTGAATGACGAATGAAGGCCGCACTCCGCATCATTCAGTATGTTTTGATGGCATGGCTTAGTGGCGTACACGCCCACGCCGTCTCCATCCACGCCTCCGCCGACCCCGTCAAAGACGAGCGCCCCATCAAGCCTGCAGACAAACAGCACTGGGCTTTCAAACCGCTGCAATCCACACCCGCCAAAACAGGCATCGACGATCTCACAGACCACACAGCACCAGCCGCAGATCCCGCCACACTCATCCGCCGCATCACCTTCACGCTCACCGGCCTGCCACCTTCTCCCGAAGAAGTCGAAGCCTTTGCGAAAGCCTGCGCTGACCACCCAGCATCCAGCATCGAGCATCTGGTGGACCGCCTGCTGGCCTCCCCGCGTTACGGCGAGCACTGGGCCCAGTGGTGGCTCGACCTCGCACGCTATGCCGACACCGACGGCTTCGAATACGATGCCGAGCGCAAACACGCCTGGCAGTATCGCGACTGGGTCATCGACGCACTGAACCGCGACTTGCCTTTCGACACCTTCGTGCAGCACCAGATCGCCGGAGATTTGATGGGAGACGAAACCGCCACCGGCTTCCTCTTCTCCTGCCCGGACATGCCGGACCTCAACAATCAGGACGAGCGCCGCCATGCACTGCTCAATGACATCACCACCACTATCGGCTCCGTGGGCCTGGGCCTCACTGTTGGCTGTGCTCAGTGCCATGACCATCCCTACGATCCCATCAGCCAGGCCGACTTCTACCGCCTGCGCGCTTTTTTCGACAACACCGTCCTCACCAAAAACAGCAAGCCTCTAGGCCCGGCAGTTCGCATCTACACCGAAGGCATTCCCGCCAGCACCGTCTTTGTCCGTGGCGACTTCAAGCGCCCAGGCCCTGAGATCCAGCCCGCCTTTCCCCGCATCTTCGGCACCACCCCGCCCAAACCTGACCGCACCACACTCGCTCAGTGGATCGCCAGCAAGGACAACCCTCTCTTTCTCCGCGCCATGGCCAACCGCTTCTGGCAGCAGCACTTCGGCAGCCCTCTGGCCGCCATCCCTGGAGACCTCGGACACCAAGGGGAGCCCCCGTCAAATCCCGCCCTGCTCGACTGGCTGGCCACCGAGCTGCCTCGCCAAAACTGGAGTCTCAAGCGCCTGCACAAGGTCATCCTCATGTCGCAGACCTACCGGCAGAAAAGGGCGCAACCCATCCGCCTCACCGGCGAAATGCTGCGCGATGCCATGCTCAGTGTCAGCGGCCAGCTCAATCTCAAAACCGGCGGCCCAGGCGTGAAGCTGCCGCTGCCAAAAGAGATCAGCAGCACCCTCATCAAAAGCCAGGCCGAAGCCACCAAGGACACCAGTGAGCACACCCGCCGCAGCATCTACACCTTTGCCCGGCGCAATCTGCGCCATCCGCTCTTCGAGCTTTTTGACCGCCCGGATGCCCAGATGAGCTGTGCCCGGAGAAACACCTCTACCACCGCTCCACAGGCTCTCCTGCTGCTCAATTCCGAATTCGCCCAGTGCATTGCGTCAAAGCTGGCCGCCCACCTTCAGATGGAGCATGGCTCGGATACAACCGCCCTCATCACCGCCGCCTCGCTGCGCTGCCTCGCTCGCACTCCCACGGCGCAGGAGATCGGGGCCGGACAAAACTACCTGCAAAAGCAAACCGCCCTCACCTCCGCATTCCACGAAGCTTTGGCCGACTACTGCTTGGCCTTGCTGAACTCGAATGAGTTTGTTTATGTGGATTGAGCCATGAATCCCACTCCACCCTCCACCTCCATTAGCGGTGCCTTCATTGCCAGGCTCGGAGCATGGCTTCAGCTCGCACAGCTCGTCGGTTTCGTCGGCACGGTGACCGGCATGAGGAAAGCTTTCAAAGCCCTCGGATCGCCAAGTCAGGGCGATACCGCCGAACTCAGCAGAGCTATCGGTGACGTCCTCGCCGCATCCTTCACAGGCATTGCTCTCTCCCTGGTGGGCATCCTCCTGATTCTCATCGCCATCACAGTATGCCGCTACCGCGCTGTATGGATGTACTGGTTCTTGTGCATCTACGGCACCCTCATCTTCTTCAGCTACTTCATGCCCTTTGGCCTGTTTTTCTTCATCTACGCCCTGCTAAAAAAAGAGGAGTTTCTGCGACCCAATCAAAGCCTGCCAGAGCTTTGAAATCGGCCGTTACATCTTCACAGCCAGGGATTGCCTGTGGCACTTGACGCCACATCCGCCACAAGATCAAAGACACATCACAATGCTTGAACCCCGGTTCTGCTGGTGGATTTTAGGAACCTTCGGCAAGCCATCATGCCCAAACTCGACATCAGCCCCTACCCCGACACCCCTGAAGCACGGGCGGAGCTGGTGGACTTCCTGACGCGTCAGATCCCGCCGCGAGAAGGTCCCGGCTGGGAGCAGCGCATGCAGCATTGGTGGGATGAGAATCCCGCCGCTGTCACAGATCCAGAACGCGGACGCTGGGTGCACGCAGAGGGGCGTCTCGTCGCTTATGGCGGCTCTATTCCGGCCATTTCCACCTTTCGGGAGCGCACTTTCCAGACACTCAATGCCACCACCTTTTGCGTGGACCCGCACCACCCGAGAGCTGCCGCGCAAATCTTCCTGAATCAGCGTGAGCTCGTGGCGCAGCGCATGATCACTCACTCCACTCCCAACCCCCGGGTACAGGAGGCCCTTTTAAAGCTGGGTGCACGTGCGGAGCAGACCGTCATACGCCACTTCTTTCCTGCAGGTATCGCCTCACATCTCAGTGGGCGCTTCTGGTGGCCGTCGCTGCCTGCACACCTGCGCGTAATCACAGATCCAGCGGAGATTGTGGCCATGGCACGTCCTTGGCAGCGCGCCGACCGGATCGAAAAATGGATCACGCCTGACTACCTGCGTTGGTTCTGTAGATCCACTGCGCGCCAGCATCACTTCCTTGGTCTGGCGGACGGCGCAGGCACGCTAAGCAGCTATCTCATCGTGACCCCTCGAAAAGTACGTGGCCTGCGCAGCTGGGATGTGTTGGAAACCTTCACCGCATATGAGGATGACAGTGACCTCCTTGCCCTCACAGGCCTGCTGGTCAAAGAGCCAGGCATTCTTCCCGGCGGCGCCCTTCTCGTCACCGGAGCCAAGTTCCCCTCCGACCATGGCTGGGACCACGCCCCTTCCCTCATGCAGCGCCCCCAGCGTGTCTGCCACTTCTTCCTACTTCCAGAACTCATGAAGCACGCCCCAAAGCACACCGTCATGGCCGAGGGAGATCTGGGACTTTAGCTCCCGTCCATGAATCAAGATCGATGCTGCTGTGTGA